>NZ_AULI01000006.1 GCF_000425205.1 Pontibacillus halophilus JSM 076056 = DSM 19796
ATAGAACAAATACGTTGTCCGTTCGAAGAGTTTGAGGTGTTGGATTTTTTGGGTTCGATAGTCATGAATGCGTTGTGTCCAGTCACCGCACGACTTACATTTATGACTCTTCTTTGGAACCTCCACATAAAGATGAAAATCTCCACCGATTTCTTCACTTTTCTTGATAATTACACTTTGTAGTCCTGGTACCGGGATGTTAGAATACACCTACACGCAACTCCTTTACTGATTTGTTTCTCGTCAATTCAAGTGTAGTAAAGATTGGAGCTTGCGTGTTTTTTTATGCCAAATTTTCTACGTACCCCAACAAATATTTTAGAGCCAATAAAAAAACAGACCCCCTCTTAAGGGCGTCTGCACGTTATTTACATAATTGAAGCAATGCGTCTTTACCTGTCATGCCTTCTGTCCATCCATAAGCTTTAGACCCTATCGTAATCTTCTCAAGTGGAGCATGTAAGAGTTGGTCGATGGTTCGTACACCAACTGCTCGGCCTGCTACTATTTCTCGGTCTGCAAGTTTCTCATTAAGTAAGTCAACATCGAGCGCTCCACACATGATGTAGCCAATGTCGTTTGTAACGACTAATAAGGTTGTCTTTGGGATTTCCACTGATATAGCTGTAAAGGGATGCCCATCGAGTAAAATTGGTTCCACATTCATCATGACCCCCACTCCCTTCTACTCCTAATTTATGTAGGAATAGAAGCGAGAGTGACGACTAAATGCGCTCCACACGTTGCAGTGTCTCTGTAAGCAAGTCCCTTAGAAATTCGGGCATGTAATATTCTTTCTCACGACTTTGAGCAATTTCTGGAAGTAAGCGACCAAACGTAAACATATCCGCAGTCGCGATGGTATACGTTCTATGCCGGTCAATCGGTTCTCCATCTAACTCAATACGCTCAAGATGCTCATGACCCTCAGCGTCTTTCCGTGTGAACACGTCTAATCCTGAGTAGATCATCTTGCCAATGACCTCTCCTCTAAAGCCAAATCCCTTTAATTTCAGCTCTGTAAACCGTTTCGTCAACGATTCACGTACCACCTCTGTTAACTCGTCACCTGTTAACTTTACGGTACAAGGGTTTATTGGGTGTGGACAGATTCGGTGCACGTCACCGCGGGTTACATGACCTTGTTCCAAGGAATCCAATAGCACTCCAGCATTCAACATAGCAACAGGCGCCCCTGTCCACATCCTGACAGTTTCCACCAGTTCACGAATTAACAGCGTTTCCTGGAACCAGTTAACAGAAAGAGGCTCTTTCACATGAGCAATGGATTGGTCTAGGTAGCTGAAAGCCTTGTTCGAATACTGTTGTAACGTAGCTTCAGTCTCTTCATCTTTCATGAATGTGGCAATTGAGTAGGCTGATGCAGCTTTGGAAGTTAACCTCTTATCTTCTGCATCGTATTGTAGATGAACTTGTCCAACATAATGTCCATGCTTGCCGGCAGCAGTGAGCAACGTATCATTCACCCACTCCCCCTGCTTGAACAAGTGATGGGTATGCCCTCCAATAATAACTTCAATCTGTGGAAAGCGGCGAGCAATCTCCTCATCATCATTGATCCCTAAGTGAGATAATAAGACGACGATGTCTGCCTTCTCTTCGACAATGGGAACTAGCTTCTCTAACTGTTCATACGGAGATGACACGTCCCAACCTAGCTGACGATAGAAAGCTTGGAAAGGGGCCGTCAATCCAATCACCCCGATTCTTGTACCAGCCTTCGTTTCCTTTATGGTGTAGGATTTCAGCCATGCAGGTTCTTGTTCTTCCGAATGGAGATTCCCCACAATAACATCAAAGGTCGCCTCATCATAAAGGTGATATAAATCTTGATATGAAAGCGTAATTCCTTCGTTATTTCCTATCGTTACAAGATCATATCCTGCCTCATTAAGAAGCTCAACGTTCGCTTTCCCCATCATCGCCTCTGATATAGGATGAAAGCGATCGACGTGGTCACCCACATCAAGTAACAGCATTGTTTCATCTCTTCGTTGGTGATGAAGCTGTTGCTCTTTCCAATGACCGATAATTGAAGGCCAATTCTCAAAGTGACTGTGCAAGTCATTTGTATAATAGAGGTATATATTCTCCTTCATAAGATCTCACTCCTTAACGAACTCCGTCCCAAATCAATCTAATCCCTATAATAACGAGGAGCACGCGTAAAATCCATTCAACCGATTTACTATTTAAACGTTGGTTGAGTTTCGCACCGAGGGTACCACCTATCCATGCCCCAGGAATAAGGAACAGTGTATATAACCATTCCACGTGACCTAACACGATATGTGTAAAAGAACTAAAGATGCTAATCGCAAAAATAATAAACATCGATGTAGCGGTAGCCACATGAGGAGGGATAGCAAAGAACATAATCATAATTGGAACGAGTAAAGACCCTCCTCCAATTCCGAATAAACCTGAGAGCATTCCCACACAGAATGAGAGAACGACACTCAATAGGATGGGCACGTGATACTCGTGTGTCTCACCATCCAACGTAACGGCCCTCGACAGTGCCCACTTAAACCTCGTACGTTTGCTCCCCTGACGTTTAGGAAGAAAGAATAACCCTGTCACAAGTAACATTAATATGCCGAACCATAGGGTAAAAGCATCTGCATGAATATATTGGTTGAGGAGAGAGCCGACAATTCCTCCAGGCAAGCTGCCTATCAGCAATAACCCTCCAAGTTTTACATCTGTTCGATTTCCTTTCACGTACGTAATAGTAGAAGATAATCCTGTAAAGATCATTAAGAAGAGGGAGATCCCAACAATTTTTTGAGGAGTCACCCAACTAAATTCCGGCACGTATGCCTCTAGAAGCAGTAAGCTTGGGACAATAATAGTTCCACCACCAAGACCTGCAACACTTCCTAATAATCCGGCAGTAAGACCAATTAGTAACATGATGATAAATGATGTCATAGAGCTGTGTTCCTTTCTTATATCGATGTACCAGTCTTAATCTTACCATCTTTTCAAATTCAAAAACATAAAGCAGCAAAGAATGAAAAAAACCCTTTACTCCGTATTGGAGTAAAGGGTGGAATTGTTCGATTAACCGATGGAACCTTCCATCTCAAATTTGATTAGACGGTTCATTTCTACGGCATATTCCATTGGAAGTTCTTTCGTGAATGGCTCAATGAAGCCCATTACGATCATTTCCGTTGCTTCTTCTTCTGAAATACCACGGCTCATCAAGTAGAATAGCTGCTCTTCAGACACTTTAGAAACTTTCGCTTCGTGCTCAAGGGAGATATTCTCATTGTGAATTTCGTTGTATGGGATGGTATCTGATTTAGATTTGTTATCCATAATCAGCGTGTCACATTCAACGTTTGCACGGGCACCGTGTGCTTTCTTACCGAAGTTTACGATTCCACGATACGTTACGTTACCACCTTGCTTGGAGATGGATTTAGAAACAATTGTGGAGGACGTATTTGGTGCAAGGTGAATCATTTTCGCACCCGCATCTTGGTGTTGTCCTTTACCAGCAAGAGCGATGGAAAGTGTCATTCCACGTGCGCCTTCACCTTTAAGAATCACAGAAGGGTACTTCATCGTTAACTTAGAACCTAAGTTACCGTCAATCCATTCCATTGTTGCATTTTCATGAGCAACAGCACGTTTCGTAACAAGGTTATAAACGTTGTTCGCCCAGTTCTGGATTGTTGTATAACGGCAATACCCGTCTTTCTTAACGACAATCTCAACAACGGCACTGTGCAAGGATTGAGTCGTGTACGTTGGAGCTGTACAACCTTCTACGTAGTGAACGGAAGCTCCTTCGTCCACGATAATAAGCGTACGCTCAAATTGACCCATGTTCTCAGAGTTAATTCGGAAGTAAGCCTGAAGTGGCGTCTCTGTCTTCACGCCCTTAGGGACGTAAATAAAGGAACCACCAGACCATACCGCGGAGTTAAGTGCAGAGAACTTGTTGTCAGAAGGTGGGATAATCTTACCAAAGTGCTCTTTAAAGATGTCTTCATTCTCACGTAGAGCAGAGTCTGTATCTTTAAAGACGATTCCCATTTCTTCTAACTCTTCTTGCATGTTGTGGTAAACCACTTCAGATTCGTACTGAGCAGATACACCCGCAAGATATTTTTGTTCGGCTTCTGGAATTCCTAGACGGTCGAACGTTTGCTTGATCTCATCTGGTACCTCATCCCACGAACGCTCAGAGCGCTCTGAAGGTTTTACGTAGTACGTAATTTCATCGAAATCAAGTTCAGACAAGTCGCCGCCCCATTGTGGCATTGGCATCTTATAGAACAGGTCCAATGATTTCAAACGGAAATCAAGCATCCATTGCGGTTCACTCTTAATTTCAGAAATCTTCTCGACAACTTCTCTCGTCAAACCACGTTGCGTACGGAAAATTGAAATATCCTTATCATGAAACCCGTATTGATATTCTCCGATTTCTGGTTCTTTCTTAGCCATACATCGTACCTCCTTTAAGGTTTATCACTAAATCACGTTCCACTTATTGCTCATCGACACCCTTTTCCATCGCTTTCCAAGGGAGTGTTGCACACTTAATACGAGCTGGGAACTTAGAAACGCCTTGTAGCGCTTGAATATCTCCAAAATCTATATCTTCATCAATGTCCTTGCCTTGCATCAAGTCTGAGAAAGCGCCAGACATCTTCACGGCTTCGTCAATACTTTTCCCTTTAACAGCTTGCGTCATCATCGATGCAGAGGCAAGTGAAATTGAGCAACCTTCACCATCAAACTTTGCATCTGTGACTGTGCCCTCTTCAACTTGAAGCTGAAGCTGAATGCGATCACCGCAAGTCGGGTTATTCATATTGACGCTCATCACGTCACCTTCTAAAGTTCCACGGTTGCGAGGATTTTTATAGTGATCCATGATGACTTGTCTGTATAGTTGATCCAAGTTGTTAAAAGACATCACCAAAAAACTCCTTTGTATTAACTAATCCATCGACGAACCGGTCTACGTCTTCTTTTGTATTATATAGGTAGAAGCTTGCGCGTGCAGTTGCAGAAACTTCAAGCCATTTCATGAGCGGTTGTGCACAATGATGACCTGCTCGAACTGCAATTCCTTCAGCATCAAGGACGGTAGCTACATCATGGGGATGAACGTCGTCTAGATTAAAGGTTACAAGACCCGCTCGCTCCTTCGGTCCATAAACGGTTACCCCTTCAATCGTGCTTAAACGGTCCATTGCGTACTGTGCTAGTTCTTTCTCATGTGCCTCAATCTCATCTAACCCTATTTCAGTTAAGAAGTCGATTGCTGCACCTAATCCGATAGCTCCTGCAATAATTGGCGTTCCACCTTCGAACTTCCACGGAAGCTCTTTCCAAGTCGATTCGTATAAACCGACAAAGTCAATCATTTCTCCACCAAACTCAACAGGCTCCATTTGTTCGAGTAGATGTTTCTTCCCATAGAGCACTCCAATTCCGGTTGGGGCCCCCATCTTGTGACCTGAGAATACGAAAAAGTCACAATCTAAGTCTTGCACATCAATCTTCATATGAGGTGCACTTTGGGCGCCATCAACGAGCATGACAGCACCGTTTTGGTGAGCGATGTCTGCAATCTCTTTGATTGGGTTAACAGTTCCTAGAACATTAGACACGTGCATCACTGCGACAACTTTCGTGTTCTCCGTAATCGTTGCCTCCACGTCTTCAATGGCTAATGTGCCATCTGGCTGCAACGGAATATACTTCAGTGTCGCACCTGTTGCTTTCGCAGCCTGTTGCCACGGAATGATGTTGCTGTGGTGCTCCATGTAGGTGATAACAATTTCATCGCCTTCCTGCAGGTTCTCACGCGCATAGCTGTACGCTACCGTATTAATGGAAGTCGTTGTACCACGTGTGAAGATGACTTCTTGTGTGCTTTCAGCATTAATAAAACGGCGAACCTTCTCACGTGCTCCCTCATAACCATCAGTGGCTTTCGTACCAAGCGTGTGAACGCCACGGTGCACGTTTGAGTTGTATTCACGGTAATACTCCTCAATGGCTTCTATAACCGCGTTCGGTTTTTGAGACGTCGCTGCGCTATCGAGATAAACTAATGGGTGTCCGTTCACTTCCTGATGTAAAATCGGAAATTGATCACGAACAGCTTTCACATCCATTAGTATACTTTCCTTTCAATAACCTCAGTCAGCTGTTGTTTAACGGCTTCAATTGGAAGCTGGTTAACAACAGGTGCGAGGAAACCGTGAATGATTAGGCGCTCTGCTTCTTGCTTACTGATGCCTCGGCTCATTAGGTAGAACAATTGAATTGGATCTACACGGCCAACAGATGCTGCGTGGCCTGCTGTAACATCGTCCTCTTCAATAAGAAGAATTGGGTTCGCATCGCCTCTGGCGTCATCACTTAGCATAAGCACGCGTGATTCTTGTTCAGCATTTGACTTAGACGCCCCATGCTCAATCTTACCAATGCCGTTAAAGATAGACGTTGCTTTCTCTTTCATAACGCCATGTTGAAGAATATAGCCTTCTGAATTCAAGCCGTAGTGAACGATTTTGGCTGTAAAGTTCTGTTTCTGAGAACCACGGCCAACTGCTACCGTCTTCGCATCTGCGTAAGAGTTATCGCCCATTAGGTACGTAATGTTTTCAGAAGCTGTATTTCCGTCATTCATTTGGCCAAGAGCCCATTGAATGGAAGCATCACGATGAGCAATTCCACGACGGTTCACATAGCCTGTCATGCCTTCACTTAAGTTATCCACTGCACCAAAGGATACTTTCGCATTATTTTGCGCGATGACTTCTGTTACGATATTCGCAACTGATGGTTCATTACCTTCTGGTGAAACGTAGTTCTCTACGTACGTAACAGAGCTTCCTTCTTCAGCTACTAACAGAACATGATTGTACAAGCCTGCGCGTACATCTTCTTGCCAGAAGATTGTTTGTAGGGGTTGTTCCACCTCTACATTCTTCGGTACGTACACGAATACGCCACCATTCATGAGAGCTGCGTGCAATGCAGATAGTTTATTCTCATCTACTGCTACGCCTTCTTTCATGTAATACTTCTGAACAAGGTCGCTATGGTCACGAAGCGCAGTAAAGATATCTGTGAAAATAACACCTTGTTGCTGCAATTGTTCAGATACATGATTGTATGCAACGGTATGATTACGTTGAATAATCAAGTTGGACTGCTCTTTATTCTCTTTGTCTAGAAGGCTGCTAACGTAGGATGGCAGCTCATCAAGAGAAGCAATTGCTTCTCCATCAATGTCATGTTGGAAATTCGTGAAATTCCATTTATCAATTTTTGTTTTATCCGGCTTAGGAAGCTCTAAAGATTCAGCTTGCTCAAAAGCCTGCTGACGGAATTCTTTCATCCATTGTGGCTCTTGTCTTTGTGCGGAATAATCTTCGACATATTGCTTGTCAAATGGAAGCTGTGTATCTACAGTCATAGTAACCCTCCTTTTACGCTTGTTCGCCTACAGTTTCATCTTCAATTCCTAGTTCTTGTTTTAACCAGTCGTACCCTTCAGCTTCTAAGCGCTCTGCAAGCTCAGGTCCGCCTGATTTCACGACACGGCCTTGCATCATTACGTGAACATTGTCTGGTTGAATGTAGTTAAGTAGACGTTGGTAGTGTGTAATCATAAGCACACCAAATCCGTCTTTACGTTCTTCACGAAGCTGGTTGATTCCTTTAGATACAACTTTAAGTGCGTCAATATCAAGACCAGAGTCAATTTCGTCTAGAATCGCAATTGCTGGTTTAATCATCATTAATTGAAGAATTTCGTTACGTTTCTTCTCACCACCGGAGAACCCTTCGTTTAGGTAACGAGTTGACATGCTTTGGTCAATATCCAATGTATCCATGTTCTTATCCATATCTTTAATGAACTGCATAAGACCAATCTCATCGCCTTCTTCACGGCGTGCATTAATAGAAGAGCGAAGGAAATCAGAGTTTGTTACTCCGCTAATTTCACTTGGGTACTGCATTGCTAGGAATAGACCTGCTTTTGCGCGCTCGTCTACTTCCATTTCAAGAACATCTTCACCGTCAAGAAGAATGGAACCTTTCGTTACTTCATATTTAGGGTGTCCCATAATTGCAGAAGAAAGTGTGGATTTACCTGTACCGTTCGGACCCATTACTGCGTGAGTTTCCCCACCTTTAATCGTTAGGTTTACACCTTTTAGAATTTCTTTTCCTTCGATTTCAACGTGTAGATCTTTAATTTCTAGAGTTGATCCAGCCATATTGATACCTCCAATAGTGGTTTTATGTGCATTGGTTCATTAGGAACTTACATTAGTTTCATTCTCAATCTATTCTCATTACAATCTTATATCATATGAAATGTATAATCAACTTTTTTGGAAAGAGTGGAGACTGATTACCTCGACCTCATCCCTTAGTAGGAGTTCCCAAATAATCTCTGTTTAGGGTATCCATTTCCATTACGTCCATGCTAACAATTTCTCAGCAAAATAAAAACAGGTAACGACATAATCGCTACCCGTTCTTTTATCATCGATGAATTTGACGACTCATATCAATTCCTACTTGTAAGCATTTCGTATAATCTTCTTCTCTTCGCTGTTCCACAATCAATCTTTGGTCTAAACGAGAGCTGTACTCCGCATAGCTAATGCGATGCGCCTGCTGCATAGATTTCTCCATTTCAGGTGTGTAGTTTAAGTTCAGTTGGTCACTAATAGTGAATCCATCCCTTCAGGTTTTTAACTACATGTTAAAGATTACCACATAACTAATTCCCTCAACAAAGCTGGTTAAACCTGTTAAAACGGGATGGAAGGAGGTGCAACGGAACCGCTTGTAAATAGCGGGCGATTTCATTTGATTTTATCGTTTTACTCTTGATTTGTATCGAATTAAGCGGAATTTGCCTAAGTGGATTAGTGCTTTAACTCATTCATGCTTTCTTGGACAAGCGTAACAGCTTGACTGAGAGCAGCTCCCCCACCAAATGCAGACGCAACACTACACGCTTCTAACATTTCTTGTTCTGACGCTCCTTGGTCTAAACAGCCCTTAGTATGATAAATCATACAATATTCATCTTGTGTGGCTACACTAATCCCTAAGGCGATCAATTGCTTCTCCTTCTGAGAAAGCGTTCCTTCGGTAAAGCATGCTTCAGTAAAGAGGTTGTAGTAATGCGCAACATCAGGAAGCTTCTCTTGGAAATGACCGAGTCCCTCTTTGTAATTGTACAGCGCTTGTTCTGTTGAATGTCTACCTTCGTGTTGTTCCATGTACAGACCCTCCTAATTTGTAATGGTTCGTACGTTTAGTATGACCTCATAAAGAACAAGCTATCCAGAATCCAACTGGTCATGTGCTTTCCTTATCGTAAGGATGATATGTTAGGATAAGAGCGTTGTAAGTTAGAAGGAGGAATCACTATGAAAGCACCGATGTTCACATTGCCGACCATAGACGAAGAATCGAGTTACTCTTTATCCGACGACCTCGGCAAGATCGTTATCCTGACGTTCTGGGCTTCATGGTGCCCAGATACGGCTAGAGATTTACCGAAGAAGGAACAGTTTCACCAGTCAGCGGATTCAGATATGCTGTCCATGGTGACGATTAATGTACCTGGACGAGAGCGATCAGACGAAGCAGAACTCCAGTATGCGAATAAGTACTTAAGTCAACTAACGTTAAAGGACAGAGGACGAGAAATTTATGACAAGTATGGGTGTACAGGTGTACCCACTACGGCAATTATTAATCGTGAAGGCGATATACATGAAGTATTTGGAGATAAGGCTTCTATGATGGAAATCGTTCAGTCAGTAGGACAATTACTCGCAAGGTAAGTAAAACAATGATTCAAGCGCGAGTAAATGCCGATAAGGACCTTTCTTCTTAATAAGGTGCTTTGGAATCCGATACAAAGCTTGTTCACCAAGAACGAGCTTTGAGAATATCGGAGTAGAGCTCTCTAATTCCACATCTGACGCCAATTTGGTCGTACTTATGACAATAGTAGAATGGTGTAATTTAATCCACACATCCTCCCCCTCTGCACGTAAATGAACAGAGAATGGACGGGTTTCATAGAACTGGGCTAAATCTTGACGACTCATTACGCGCTCTTTCCAGTGCTGCACCTGCTGAAGAAGCATGACCTTCCACCCCTTTTATCGTTCTTCTAATACAATACGTGCAAGATAAGGCTCATTCCTCTATATAAAACACGACATCTTCTTCTCAATTCTGACAAAAAAAAGAGCCCTTACGTATAAGAGCTCACCTGTAGTGAAGAATGGTTTCATATAAATAAGGAACAGATTGAAATGCATAGATACGTTCCTCTACCTTTTCCCCGTTCAGGATTAACAAACAAGGAACACTCTCAACTTTGTAAATTTGCATGAAATCGGGAAATAAACTCGCATTCATTTCATGAATCGTTGCTCCTTCAAGTGTTTGTTCAACTGTGTCCAACATCTTCCTCGCTAACTTACAAGTTCCGCAGAACGGTGTATAAATATATAGGAAGGTATACGGACTCGGGGTATCTAATTGTTCAAGTTGTTCAATTGGAATCATACAATCCACCTTTATTAGAAAGATAAATCGGTTTAACATCGAAATGATTGCTAACGAGTGCAGTTGCCAACACCGTCTCAGGCGTTGCTGCCACCTCTCGAAATGATTTATCTACATATATGTGCTCAGCATGTGGAAGTTCATAAGACAGCTGCTTTCGAAGTTTATGGCCTGAGTCATCCTCATCCACTAATACGAAGACTTCTTTATAGTCTAAACCGTACCCTTCAATAAGCTCTTCAAGACGTTCAACACCCAAAGTGCCATTCGTACACACTATTTCAATCTGCTCTTTAGCACTTAGCACTTTAAGAATTTGTTTCTTATCCGTTCTGCCTTCAACGATAATCACTTTTTCCTTCTCGACCATTGCGACCACCTAATTTCTAATTAGATTATCTATAGTGTATGTTACTAGTATACAACGTTGCTTATTAGAACTGAATGAAAGATCAGATAATTGCTAACTCCCATGCTGCATTCTCAGAATACGCTAGATTCACATCAATTCATGTATTAAAAAAGGCGGCAGTGTTAAACACTGCCACCTCCTTTTAACACCAGCCTTGTCGGCAATCGGTATACTTATCTACCTTAGCGGGGTCGGACTCACCGCGCCATTCGTTAGAACCATTGCTGGAAACAGCTTGGCCTTTTGCAACAGCTTGAAGCTCTTCACGTCGTTTACCTTCTGGACGTTCTTTTCGCTTGTCTGCCACTCGAATCACCCCTCATGTATAGGATGTCCGACAGGGCTTGTGCTAGTAATGAAACTTATTCTTCACCAATCATTTTTTGGTAGTCGTCAGCTGACATCAATTTTTCAATTTGAGAAGAATCAGATGGTTCAACTGTAATCATCCAAGCCTTCTCATATGGGGATTCATTAACAAATTCAGGGCTGTCATCAAGCTCTGAATTGATGCTTACAACTTTACCGCTGATTGGAGCGTATAACTCGGATACGGTCTTAACGGACTCCACGCTTCCGAAAGGCTGGTCTACTGTAATTTCGTCTCCTTCTTCAGGAAGCTCCACAAATACAATATCACCTAGCTCAGACTGAGCGTGATCTGTAATTCCGATACGCACTTGTTCTCCTTCAACTTTCACCCATTCGTGTTCTTCTGAATAATAATATTCTTTTGGTAAGCTCATCGTTTACAACCTCCAAATGGTTTGTTTTTTACATTTCATGATTTCAATTTGGTTTCTCACATACAAATGTAAGTTCTTTTCGGACGAGATACAATCCTTATGCTCAACTTACTTCCACGTTTCTTCAAAGATTTCCTCTTTAAACCCAACGGTTACATGACTGCCATCTGTTACGATTGGGCGCTTCAGCAACATCCCATCAGAGGCCAGCCACTCTAATTTCTCGTCATACGTTGCATCTAGAAGCTTGTCCTTTAATCCAAGTTCTCGATATTTCTTCCCGCTCGTATTAAAGAATTTCTTAATGGGTTCATTGCTCAATTCAATCATTTGAGCTAATTGTTCCTTCGAAGGGGGATGTTCAACAATATGCACACTTTCATATGTAACGCCATTCTCATCCAGCCATTTTTTGGCCTTTTTACATGTACCACATTGGGGGTACCAATAAAACGTAATCATAAAAAAAACACCTCCCTAACTAATCAGGCACATTTTATCATAATGAACAGGCAAATCCTATGTGAAATAGAGAAAAGAGAGCACAGTATAACCATGCCCTCTTTTATTGGTCCTTACTCTATCTAGGTTGAATGTTAAATAACGTATTTCTCTTCTTCGATAATCGCTTTTGCGATTTCGCGTTTCTTCGCAATCACGTTCGTTGGGGTGTGACGCGTTAGCTTGCGTAATGCAGAAAGCATCATGCGTAACTGATCGCCTTCTTCGCTTGCGATAAGCGTTTCTTTCGCATGCGCCTCAATACGATTGAATGATTCTTGAACGAATACTTGCGTATAAAGAAGCTTTTGCACGTTCTTTTCTTCACCATTCTTCAAGATTGCCTTTTCTGTACGAAGGATTGCTGACTCCATATTGTAGATCTCAGAAACGATATCCGCAATGTTTACGAGTAGTTCTTGTTCGCGTTCTAATTTCTCACCATATTTCTGAGCAGCTAAGCCAGCTGAAAGGAGTCCAACCTTTTTCGCGTTACGCAGCAAGAACTTTTCTTGTTCGAGCGTTTCAGTACCTGGCTCTTCAGGCATCATCATCATGAGCTCCTCTTGAAGCCCTTGTGCCTTCTGAAGAAGTGGTAATTCACCTTTCATCGCCTTTTTAAGCAATGTTCCGGGCACAATTAGTCGGTTGATTTCATTCGTTCCTTCGAAAATTCGGTTAATACGAGAGTCACGGTACATCCGCTCTACTTCATATTCCGCCATAAACCCATAACCACCGTGAATTTGAACAGCTTCATCAATCACATAATCCATTAACTCTGTCGCAGAGAATTTACCAAGTGAACACTCAATCGCGTATTCTGCAATAGCTGCCGCTACCGCTTTGCCATCTTTCAATTGCTCTGGAGTTAGATTACCCATACGTTGTTCAAATAAGCCAACTGTACGGTAAACGGAGCTTTCATGAACGTAAGTTTCTGTCGCCATCGTTGCTAATTTTTCTTGTGTTAAGGAGAAGCTTGAAATAGGTGTTTTGAACTGCTTGCGCTCATTTGCGTATTTGACTGCTAATTCAATGGCACGTTTTGAACTTCCAACACCGCCAATAGCTAATTTATAACGACCTACGTTTAGAATGTTAAAGGCAATGACGTGTCCTTTACCAATTTCGCCCAATACGTTCTCAACGGGTACTTCAGCATCTTCTAAAATCAGTGTACGAGTAGAAGAACTCTTAATTCCCATTTTCTTCTCCTCAGGACCTGTAGAAACGCCTTTGTAATCACGCTCTACGATAAATGCTGTAAATTTGTCTCCGTCAATCTTGGCATAGACAACGAACACATCAGCAAAAGCAGAGTTCGTAATCCACTGTTTCTCACCGTTCAAGACGTAATGTGTCCCTGCTTCATTCAACACAGCCGTCGTCTTCGCACCAAGGGCATCGGACCCTGAACCTGGCTCTGTCAATGCGTAGGCGGCAAGCTTCTCACCTGTCGCAAGTAATGGGAGATACTTTTCTTTCTGAGCATCATTACCGAAGAATACAATTGGAAGCGATCCAATTCCAACGTGTGCTCCATGAGTAACAGAGAATCCACCTGCACGGCTAAACTTCTCAGTGATTAGAGACGAACTAATTTTGTCTAACGCTAAACCGCCGTACTCCTCAGGTACATCTGCTCCCAGAAGACCAAGCTCTCCCGCCTTCTTCAATAGTTCGACGGAATATTCAAACTCATGATTTTCTAGGTTTTCAATTTTTGGAACAACTTCATTTAGAACAAAGTCCTCTGTCGTTTTCGCAATCATCAAGTGCTCATCAGAGAAATCCTCCGGTGTAATAATATCTTCAGCTGTTAGATCCTCTACTAAAAAGCTACCACCTTTAAATACTTTCTCTTTCGTTTCGCTCATCCTAATCTCCCCTTTATTAAATTAATTCAAATACTCCAGCAGCTCCCATGCCGCCTCCAATGCACATTGTCACGACGCCAAACTGCTCGCCTCTCCTTTTCATCTCGTGAATGAGACTTAACGTTAACTTCGTTCCAGTACATCCTAGTGGGTGACCCAGTGCAATCGCACCACCGTTTACATTCACCTTGTTAGGATCAAGGCCTAGCTGACGTATAACGCGTAAGGATTGTGAAGCAAATGCTTCATTTAATTCGAACAAACCAACATCTTGTAAATCGACTCCTGCAAGCTTCAACGCTTTCGGAATCGCTTCTACAGGTCCAACTCCCATAATCTCAGGTTCAACTCCAGCAACCGCAAAAGAACGGAATTTCACTAGTGGAGTTAATCCTTCTGATTCAGCCTTTTCACGGTCCATTACGAGTACTGTGGCAGCGCCATCACTCATCTGAGAAGAGTTCCCCGCTGTTACAGAACCACCCAAAGTAAAGGCTGGGCGCAGTTTCCCTAGTGCTTCTAATGACGTATCAGGTCGAGGACCTTCATCCCGCGCGAATACGAATGTCGATTCGACTAATTTACCGTCTTCCCCTAACTCTTTCTTGGTCACTTCAACAGGAACAATCTCATCGTCGAATTTACCTGACTGAATCGCAGCCGCAGCTCGTTTATTACTTTCAAGTGCAAACGCATCCTGGTCTTCCCTTGAAATTTCGAATCGCTTCGCAACTTCTTCTGCGGTGTAACCCATACCCATGTAATATTCAGGTGCTTTCTCAACTAGCGTTAAGTTCGGCTTGAATACATGCCCTGGTGTCGGTACCATGCTCATCGACTCTGCACCACCTGCTAAAATCGTGTCACTGTAACCAAGCATGATTCGCTCGGCAGCATAGGCAATGGTTTGCAGACCACTAGAACAATAGCGGTTGATGGTAATACCAGGAACGGTATGAGGCAATCCTGCCAATCCCGCAACGTTTCTAGCCATATTGTTTCCCTGCTCTGCTTCTGGGATGGCACATCCTAAAATGAAGTCATCTATATTTCCCTCATAATTATTGGCACGCTTCAGTGTTTCTTTAACCGTTAACGCCGACAAATCGTCCGGACGAGTATGAACAAGCGTCCCACGCTTTGCCTTCCCTACAGGTGTTCTTGCTCCTGCTACAATTACTGCTTCCTTCACGGTTCATCCCCCTTTTCCGTACTAATTTCTTAGCGGCTTTCCTTTAACTAGCATGTGTTGCATTCGTTGTTGGGTTTTCGGTTCACCCACAAGTGACAAGAAGGCTTCACGCTCTAAATCGAGCAGGTATTGTTCGTCAACAAACGTACCCTGATTGACACGCCCACCAGCCAACACATGTGCAAGTTTCTCTGCAATCTTCGTGTCATGCTCACTGGCATATCCACCCCAGGCCATTGTTCTCGCACCCATCATCATCACAGCATATCCTTGTTCACCTGCGACTGGGAACGTCGTACGCTTTGGTGGGCGATAGCCTGATCGTGCTAGGCCAAGCACTTTCTGCTTTGCATCGTTCAACAAATGGCTTCCATTAACACTGATGGCGTCGTTAGAACTTAAGAAGCCATTCTGTTCAGCTTCCGCAGCAGACGTACTTACCTTTGCGGTTGCAATTGTTTCGAATACATTTATAGCCGTTTGTTGAACATCAACTAGTGATGCAGGTGTGCTAGATAAGTGCTTCAGATAAAGTTCCTTGTTGCCTCCCCCACCTGGAATGAGGCCAACACCGGCTTCTACAAGCCCCATATATGTTTCCTGTGAAGCTTGAATTGCCGTGGCAGGTAACGCGATTTCTGCTCCTCCACCAAGTGTCATACCATGTGTTGCAACCACTACTGGCTTCGCTGCATATTTAACGTTCATCATAGCTTGTTGGAAGTTGTTCACGACCATGTTCAATTCTGGGTAGTTAAAGTCTTGCGCTTCCATGAGAATCATGGCTAGGTTTGCACCGACGCAGAAATTCTTCGCCTGATTTCCAATCACAAGACCTTCGAAATTCTGTTCAACTTCTTCGATCGCATAATTAATCATTTGAACGATATCAGGTCCGATGGAGTTGTTCTGAGAGTGAAATTCGAGTAACGCCACTCCATCACCTAGATCAATCAGGCTTGCTCCACGGTTTTGTTTAATAACACCTTTTTGTTCCTTTACTAAGTGAAGGTGTATTTCTTTTTCGTTAAATTCTTTTTGAATATATTGGCCTTGATGATAAAAGTAAACGTTTCCATTTTTGTTCTTGAAGAAGGTTTCGAATCCTTTATCTAGCATCTCATCCACCCATTGTGGAAGTTGTTCTCCTTCTTCTTTCATTCGTTGGACGGATTCCTTCACTCCAATGGCATCCCACATTTCAAATGGGCCTAGTTCCCAGCCGAATCCCCATTTCATGGCATCATCAATCGACTGAATATCATCTGCAATTTCCCCAGTAAGCGAAGCGGAATACGTTAATACTGGTTTCACAACAGACCAAATTAAATCAGAAGCTCGATCACCTTTGAAATTGACTAACGTTCTTAACTTTTGATGCGTTCCCTTTTGTTGTTTAGCCGCTTCTGTTGCTTTTGTTTTTAACTTTTTACGTTCTTCATACTCCATTGTGGATGGATTCAGTTCATAAATGGCAGAGCCTTCAGGACTTTTCTTCTTCACGAAGAATCCTTGACCAGCCTTCTGTCCAATCCAGCCATTTTCGTTCATGGTCTTCATAAATGAAGGAGGGTCAAATACACCTTTCTCTTCTCCTTCTACTTGTTCGTAAACGTTTCTGGCAACATGTAGAAACGTATCTAAACCTACGACATCAAGCGTTCGGAACGTCGCACTCTTTGGTCGACCAATCATAGGTCCGGTGATGGAATCCACTTCTCCTACGCTATAGCCCCCTTCGACCATTTTCTGAACGGTCACTAACAGTCCATAAGTTCCGATGCGATTCGCAATGAAGTTCGGGGTATCTTTTCCTTCTACAACTCCCTTACCAAGGACATCTTCTCCAAATGTCTTCATATACTGTAATACGGACGGGTCCGTGTATGTCGTCGGAATTATTTCAAGCAACTTTAAGTAACGAGGTGGGTTAAAGAAGTGAGTTCCTAGAAAATGCTTCTGGAAGTCCTCTGAGCGTCCTTCCACCATGGCTTGAACCGAAATTCCGGAAGTATTGGAACTCACGATTGTACCCGGTGTTCTATACTCATCTACTTGAGCAAAGACCTTTCGCTTCACATCTAAGTTCTCAACGACAACTTCAATAATCCAATCCACATCGTATAGTTCTTTCATGTGATCTTCAAAGTTCCCAGTAGAAATTAACTCTATGTTCTGTTTGTCCGTAAGTGGTGAAGGCTTTTGTTTAAGCAGCGCAAGCTTATTAGCCTCACTAATTCGGTTACGAACCACCTCATCTTCAAGTGTTAATCCTCGTTTTTGCTCCTTATCCGTTAGTTCCTTTGGAACGATGTCTAGCATTAACGTCGGTATCCCAACGTTCGCTAAGTGAGCAGCAATTCCTGCTCCCATAACACCGGACCCTAGTACGGCAGCTTTCTTAATACCGTGCTTCATTCCTTCTCCCCCTATCACTTGAATGAATACTCATTCATTATTCAGCGAAAAAAATATAAGGATTGGTTTCCTTATTCTAGTTTTACTATAAATTATTTTCAGACATTTCGCAATCCTTTTGTAGACCCATCTTTTATTTTCTGTAAAGCATAGTGAGCACAGAATGAGGAAATCTAAAGGATGACTGTCTAGCAAAGAGGAGGATGTAAGATGCAACAGCAACAACAACCAACAACAAAAGGAAATTTCATGCCAGAACCACCGTCCATGGTAAGCCAGAAGGACCAGCTTTACTTAGTGGATATGTTGTCTTGGAATTTGAATGCAGCGAAGAAGGCTCATCATTTCGCTAACCTTTGTACAACGCCAGATATTAAAGCAACAATCGAACAAGTCGGACAAATGCACCAGCGCCACTACGAAACAATCCTTAGTCATTTGAACGATAAAGCAGCACCTAGTCAACAACCACCATTAAACTAAAGGAGGAGAAACCACAATGAATCAAAATCAACAGAAAATCCAAAATCCTGAAACCGCGATTCCAACGTCGCCTGAAATGAATGAACGGGATTTTATGACAGACATGCTTGCTACTGAAAAGTACATGACCGCATCCTATACAACCTACTTAAACGAAGCAAGCTCCGATCATTTGTATCAAGACATCTCACAAATCTTCAACGAATCTCAAGACTGCCAACGAAATCTTTACAATGCCATGTTTAAACATGGGTGGTATGGACTCGATCCAGCCGATCAACAGACCATGCAGCAATCTTACCAACAGTTCACCGGATATAAGAACCAGCTTCCCTACCCTCATTAATAGAAGCCTCGGCTCTCGCCGAGGCTTTCAGCTTGTGGAGAATAATCTCTATAAAGAAAAAAGGCTACCGAGAAAGTTCTCGACAGCCTTAGACTTCACACTTAGTGATTATGTTAAATTCAATTAAGAAACAACGTCATATCCTTGTTCTTCGATAGCTTCCTTAAGTTGCTCCTTCGTAACATTTACATCGTCATACATGACATCTACGTTGCCACTCTCAAGATGAACCTCTACTCCCTGTACGCCTTCAAATTCTTTAAGGGCTCCCTTTACAGCCTTTTCGCAATGATTGCACGTCATACCTTCTACGCTTAATGTAATTTGCATGGTCATCCTACCTTTCGAATTTTTATAGTTTCACTCGTTTCAGTCGCAACGAGTTACTTACAACGCTCACAGAACTAAATGCCATAGCTGCACCTGCAATCCAAGGAGCCAATAATCCTAGTGCAGCAATCGGGATTCCAGCTGAATTGTAGAATAAAGCCCAGAACAAATTCTGGCGTATGTTCCTTATCGTTCGATGGCTTAAACGTATGGCTTTAGAAATTAAATGAAGATCTCCGCCCATAATCGTGACATCTGCAGCTTCAATTGCAACATCTGTTCCAGTACCAATGGCGATTCCAACATCAGCTCGAGCTAAGGCCGGTGCGTCGTTGATTCCATCACCAACCATCGCTACATATTCTCCTTGACTTTGTAAGTGCTTGATCTGCTGTTCTTTCTCTTCTGGTACGACTTCTGCGATAACTTGGTCGATACCTAAATCAGAGGCAATGGCTTCAGCAGTTCTTCGATTATCCCCCGTCAACATAACGAGTTTAATCCCCATATCGGATAAGGAAGCTAGAGCAGCACGCGCATCTTGTTTCACTTGGTCAGCAACGGCTACAACACCTTTAGCTTCCCCATTTACAGCAACAAGCATCGCCGTTTTACCTTCTTCTTCCAGCGATTCCATTAATGGAACATATGAATCATATTCCACATTGTGCTTGCTAAGTAACTTCTTTGTCCCAATTAATAAAGAAGAATTGTGAATACTTGCTTCTATTCCATATCCAGCTTTCGCATTGAAAGAAGTTACTTCTTTATCTACATAACCTTGGTCTACACCATATTGCACAATGGCTTCTGCAATTGGATGTTCCGATTGAGATTCTGCCGCCGTTAATAGTGGTAGTACGCTCTCATCATCGATTAAATAATCGGTTACGACCGGTTTACCTACTGTTAGAGTACCGGTCTTATCAAACACGACTGTTGTAAGGCGATGTGTGGATTCTAAATATTCTCCTCCCTTATAGAGGATTCCACTTTCAGCACCTTTTCCAGACCCTACCATAATAGAGGTTGGTGTCGCCAACCCGAGCGCACACGGACAAGCAATGACCAGTACCGCAATAGCTGGTTCCAATGCAGATGCAAGTTGACCAGGGTCCACAACGGTGTACCATAACAGAAAAGTAATGAACGCAATTCCAATAACAATAGGAACAAATACTCCTGAGATTCGGTCTGCCAACCGTTGAATGGGCGCTTTCGAACCTTGGGCTTCCTCTACGACTTTAATGATGTTTGCTAATGCAGTGTTATTGCCTACTTGTGTCGCTTGCATCTCGACAGTTCCATTCTTATTTAACGTCGCACCAATCAACTTGTCACCTTCTGCCTTGTCTACAGGCATCGATTCTCCTGTTAACATGGACTCATCAACAGTAGTAAATCCTTTCAGTAACATTCCATCCACAGGAAACTTTTCTCCTGGTTTCACGAGCAATCTATCATTTACCTGAACTTGATCAATAGCAACTCGTTTCTCTTCACCGTTCACAAGCACTGTAGCTTCCTTAGCTTGTAATTGTACTAAGCTCGAAATTGCTGCAGTTGTTCTACCCTTCGCGATAGCCTCAAAGTATTTCCCTACAAGTATAAGCGTAATGAGCACAGCACTGGTTTCGAAATAAAGACTAGGCTCGTAGGTGGGTCGGATGGTTCCACGAATCGCTTCCACCACACTGTAAAAATAGGCCGCTGATGTCCCTAATGCTACAAGCACATCCATATTGGCAGTCTTATTCCTAAGGTTCTTGTAAGCTCCTTCATAAAATGGCCAACCAATCACAAACTGAACCGGAGTTGCTAACGCAAATTGAAGCCATGGATTCATAAGGAAATCTAAGAACGAAACTTGAAAGAAATGCACCAGCATGGTAAGAAGGAGCGGAGCTGACAACAGAATTGATGCAAGTAGTCGGCGTCGTTTATGCGACAACTCTTTCTCTTTCTTTGTCTCTTTATCTTCGTGCCCTCTTTGTACTGAAGCATCATAACCTAGCTTTTGAATTTTCCCAATGATGTCACTTAGTTGTAAGACACCAGATTGAAATCGAACCTGAGCTGTTTCATTCGCTAAATTAACGGTCGCCTCTTCTACACCTTCCATTCGATTGAGCACCTTCTCAATTCGATTTGAACAGGCAGCGCAAGTCATCCCTTCAACATCAAGTTCTATTTGCTCTTTCTCTACGTCATAACCAAGCTTCTGTATCTTTGATTCAATCTCATTAAGATCGATAATTTCATTATTATACGTAATGAGAGCGTCTTCCATCGCTAAGTTTACTTGCGCAGATACCCCTTCCATTCGATTTAATACTTTTTCGATTCGAGTGGAGCATGCTGCACAAGTCATTCCAGTAATACCTAGCTGGACTTGTTTTTCACTCATAGAGTTCCCCCCTCTACTTCGCAAATTGTTGAACAACTTTTAGTAACTCATCAATTGCTTCTTCTCCTTCGCCATTGTGAATCGCATTGGCAACGCAGTGATGTGTGTGTCGTTCTAACAAAGAATAGCCAACTTTGTCTATTGCATTCTTAATGGCAGAAATTTGAACAAGCGTATCTACACAATACCGATCATCTTCGACCATTTTCTGGATGCCTCTTACTTGCCCTTCAATCCGCTTAAGTCGGTTGTTAATCTGTTGTTTTTCTTCATCCGAACGAGGCTTTACGGGTTTCTTCCCGCTGTCCTCAGGTAACTCCATGTTCTTATTCATTTCCATCACCTCTTAGGTATACCATACCCCCGTATTGTATTTTAAGTCAACCAAAAAACCCCACTCAATACATGAGCGGGGTAATCAGGTCATTAGATTGATTGGTTCATACACGCAATCATTCGTTCTTCAATATCTTTGGCAGTGTCGTTTAGTTTATCATCGTTTATAAACTCAATGAGCTTAGTTGGTCTTGCCATGCCTAGTTTAGTTAACCCATCCTCTTCATAGACTACCACTTTGCACGGTAGAAAGTAGCTAACCAATGGATTCTGATCGATCATTGATTTCGCTTCTCCAGGGTTGCAAACTTCTAGAATACGATAAGTATGATTCAGTTCGTACCCTTTTTCTTGTAAAGTGTCTTTCACATTGAAGTCCCAAAGTACTCCAAACCCTTCACTTTTAAGCGAAGCTTGAATGGAATCAACCGTTTGTTCAACAGATTTCTTCGTTTCTAGCGTATAATGAAACATTTAACTTCCCTCCCAAATCATTCTTACAACCATGCATACCCCTTTAGGTATACAAAAAAACATCTAATCAGTAATCTCTTATAAATCGGAACGATTCTCATTTACAAATCGGAACCGTTACGATAGAATAAGTAAGGTTATGGACGAGGAGAGGAGAACTATATAATATGAAACGAACGTTGATGGTTACAGCTTTGAGCTTGCTGCTGGCAGCATGTTCTGGAAATTCAGCCAATCAATCAAATGATGATGAAGTAACGATTTATACAACAATTTACCCTATAGAATTCTTTGCTGAGGAGATTGGCGGTGAAGAGATGGATGTGGAAACCATTTATCCACCAGGAGCGGATGCGCATACTTTTGAGCCAACGGCTAAGACGATGACGAAACTGGCTGACAGCGACGCTTTCATCTACCTAGGTGCTGGATTAGAAGGATTTGCTGAAGATGCGGCTGATACACTGCAGAACGAATCAGTAAAACTAGTCGAACTTGGTGAGAATAAAGACATGTTCATGGAAATGGGCGAAGAAAATGATCATAGTGAGCATGGGGAAAGCGACGAGCATAACCATGACACACATGATGGCCATGATCATCACGATCATGGGGGGATTGACCCTCACATTTGGCTAGATCCTATTCGCTCTAAAGAACTCGCAGCGAAGATTGCAGACACATTAATTGAGTTAAATCCTGAGCAGGAAGAACAATATGAAGCGAATTTACAAAACCTACAGTCAAAATTAGATCGTTTAAACGAAGAGTTTAAGAGTGTCGTCACTTCTACGGAACAAAATAAAATGCTTGTATCTCACTCAGGTTATGGGTATTGGGAAGACCGTTACGGAATTGAACAGATTAGCATCTCCGGTTTATCACCAAGCGCTGAACCGTCTCAAAAAGAGTTAGAGCGCATTGTAGAGAAGGCGAAAGAACACAACTTGTCTTACATGGTCTTTGAACAAAATGTTTCAAGCCAAACCGCTTCTATCATTCAAAATGAACTTAATGCTGAAGCTGTCACGCTTCATAATCTAGCAACTCGAACGGAAGAAGATATTGAGAAAGGTTACGATTACTTCTCAATTATGGAACAAAACCTAGAAACACTAGAGAAAGTGCTTTCTAAATAAGGAGGTGGCTCGAATGGGGCAACCTGTTGTAGAAATCAATGAGTTAAGCTATGCGTATGAAGACAAAGATGTTCTAAAGAATATTGAATTCACCATTGAAGAGGGTGAATTTGTCGGCTTAGTTGGCCCGAACGGTTCGGGCAAGACTACGCTGATTAAATTATTGTTAGGCATTGAGAAACATAAGCGAGGAAGTATTCGTTTATTTGGTACGCCTATTCGTTCCTTTAAGAATTGGAATCATATTGGGTTTGTTTCTCAGAAAGCCAATAGTTTTAATTCAGGGTTCCCTGCTACTGTATATGAAGTTGTTTCAATGGGACTCACCGCAAAGGTTGGATATCTTCGCTTCTACACGAAAGCTCATCGTAAGAAGATTTATGAAGCCATCGAACAAGTGGGTATGAGTGAATACGTAAATCAAAACATTGGCGACTTATCAGGAGGTCAGCAACAACGTGTATTTATCGCACGAGCATTGGTTAGCTCGCCTAAATTGCTCATTCTAGACGAGCCAACTGTCGGTGTAGATGTGGAAAACGTCAATCGTTTCTATGACATGCTTGCAAGGTTAAATCGAGACCAGGGGATTACGCTCTTACTTGTCACTCACGATACCGGCACCATGACATCGTATGCGACTTCCATCGCGTGTTTAAATCAGGAACTTCATTTTCACGGAGATGCTCACAGCTTCGAACATTTAAACGATCAGGAACTGTCATCCATATATGGGCATTCGGTCCATCAGATGACACACGAACACTAGCGGAGGGACAATCTCATGATTTCGAGCTTTATCCAATACGAATTTTTACAAAATGCTTTATTTACCGGGCTGCTTATTGGCTTGATTGCCCCTCTACTCGGTACATTTATTGTCGTTCGACGCTTATCCGTTCTAGCTGATGCCTTGTCTCATGTGACGTTATCTGGAATTGCATTTGGATTACTGTTAGATAAGAAGTTTGGCGGATTCGTCCTAACTCCTTTCTATACAGGGATGGGGTTCTCAGTCATCGGCTCATTATTCGTTGAACAGCTAAGAAGGGTTTACAAGGCCTATCAGGAATTGGCCATTCCAATTATTATGTCTCTCGGAGTTGGCCTAAGCGTCATCTTTATCTCAGTTGCAGATGGCTTTAACACGGACTTATTCAATTATCTATTTGGCTCTGTTAGTGCCGTTAGTCGACAAGACTTGTGGACAATTCTTGGGGTGACTGTACTTGTACTTGTACTAATCATCACATTCTATAAAGAGCTATTTATGCTATCCTTTGACGAAGAACACGCTGTTGTATCAGGTATCCATGCGAGACGTATACACTTTCTATTTATTGTGTTAACAGCGCTTGTTATTGCAGCTTCTATTCGCATCGTTGGAGTATTACTCGTCTCTGCTTTAATGACATTACCTGTGGCGGCAAGCATCCGCATCGCCAAAGGATTTAAACAAGCCATTGGGTACTCGATTCTGTTCGGCGAAATATCTGTAGTCGTTGGACTTATCTCTGGATATTACTTTGAAATCCCACCTGGTGGTACAATTGTCGTAACAGCGGCATTGATTCTTATCATGACAATTTCAATGAAACGAATTCGACGAGAACTTAGACAAAAAAGGATGGTGGCGTGATGAACCTCACTCAAGCTTTAGATGTCTTAAAGAGTAAAGGATATAAATACACAGGCAAACGCGAAGATATTCTTCGCTATTTCACTTCAGAAAATGGCTATCGAACCGCTAAAGATTTGTTAGAATATATGAAGAAGACCTACTCGTCTATAAGCTTTGATACCATTTATCGAAACCTGTATTTATTCCAGGAACTTGACCTCGTAGAAGTAACAGAATTGGACGGGGAGAAGCATTTTCGCATAATGTGTAATTCAACCGAACACCATCATCATTTCATTTGTTTAGATTGTGGCAACACGGAAGAAGTCAAGGGCTGTCCTATGAAAGAAGTAGAACAACAGCTCCCTGGCTTCTCAATCGAAAACCACAAATTTGAGATTTATGGGAAATGCCCAACTTGTAAGAGCGCTTAACCATTCAGGTTGAGCGCTCCTATTTATATAAAGAAAGGATGCCGTCATTATGCAAGGAATATGGGTTCTAATTGGAGGAGCTGTTGGGTCACTAGCTCGCTACTCCCTTTCATTCATCCATGGTATCGGTCTGTTTCCCTATGGGACGCTTTTTGCCAACCTGATTGGATGTTTCCTCCTTTCCTTTCTAATAAATTTGCCTCTCATTAAAGTGTCATTGCCTCAATCATTGCGTGTGGGCGTTGGCACCGGAGTCATCGGGGGTTTCACTACCTTCTCTACCTTTTCACTAGAACTCGCACAATTGTTAAACCAATCAAAGTTCAGCCTTGGATTTCTTTACTTATTTGTTAGTATCATAGGAGGACTATTCCTTTCTTGGCTCGGCCTTCTCCTCGCAAATCGTCAGGAGGCTAAATAAATGAACTTGTTGTTGATTGCCATTGGCGGAGGATTTGGCGCTCTTGGCCGATATCTCATAGGGAAGGTATTAAACAAAGAGAAGCATAGATTTCCACTAGGAACATGGGTTGTGAATACAGTCGGTACATTACTACTTGCTTCTACATATATTCTTTATAATCACGGCACATTTCACGAAGCTATTTGGGCTCTCGTGGGCATTGGATTTTGCGGTGCCTTTACGACATTTTCTACATTTAGTCAAGAAACTGTCTCTTATCTTCTTGAGCATGAACACCCTCGCGCCTTTCTTTATGTAGGCCTTTCTGTTGCTTCTAGCTTGTTGATTGCCTATACTGTACTAGCCATATGGCTTTGACGTTCTTACGCGTTATAAATAAAGGAGATTATCTTATGATCTATCCATGGCTTGAAGCAGAAAGTGACGTACAATCGGTCGTCCTTACTGAACAACCTAACAACAATCTCGTTAAGATTGAATACTATCCCCCATCCCTTGAATGTGTAGGGATTGGAACAGATGCTGCTGTTTTTCGGCATATGGATTATCCAACTTATGCGTTTAAGATCTACACTCCTACAACTGACTACAAGCGCCTGATGGAACGGCGCGTCTATGTAGAATTGGATGGGTCCCCTTATTTCCCTACTTATTATGGGGACGAAGAACGCTATCTCGTGATTAGTTACGAAGAAGGACCTACCCTATTTGATTGTCTATTACGTGGAATTCCGATTGAGCAGCAAGTTGTCAGCGACGTAGAATCAGCGAGAGAAACATTGTTACATAAAGGGTTAAATCCAAGAGACATTCATCTAAAGAACATCATCAATCAGAATGGCCGGGCCAAGCTCCTTGACGTTTCTGAATATCTACAGCCTGGCAATGATTATCGATGGGAGTATTTAAAGAAAGGATACGAGTCGTACTATTCACTTATTAAAGGGAAGCCAGTTCCATTTTGGGTATTAGATACGACACGGAAATGGTTTCACCAACGAGATTCCTCAACGTTTCAGTTTGAGGACTTCATGAAAAAGGTAATGGCATTGAACCCATTCCGAAGGCACGAACGATGATCGAAAGGAGTTATACATGATGAAGAAGGCTTTAGATCATATTGGGATTGCTGTTCGTGATATTCATGAAAGCATCCAGTTTTACACGGAGATTTTGGGAGGTACATTAGTCGACCACTATCGTAGCGAAGCTCAAGGAGTGGAAAGTGAAGTCGCTATTATCGATGTTGACGGTTCCCGAATTGAGTTGCTTATGCCAACCAACAATGATACATCCCCAATTGCACGTTTCATGAAGCAAAAAGGGAAAGGAGTTCACCATATTGCGTACCGCGTCGATGATTTGGATGAGGCGTTACAAGAACTGAAACAACAAGGGATACGTACATTGGAAGATACGCGGAGAATAAACAAACATGGTTGTCGACTTATATATTTAAATCCTGCAGATACAGAAGGTACGATCGTTGAATACTGTGATTACCCAGATCACATCAATTAATAGTAAATCAGCCCTCTTTCTACTATAGAAAGAGGGCCTCTATTTTATCCTGCTTGCTGTTGGTCTTGCGTTTCTTCCACATGTGATTTCTTAAAGACGACACGGAGGTACGTCCAAGTGCCAATTAGAAAGGCAAACATGAAGATACTCATTGTAAACACTTGATCCCACATGTAGCTAAAGTCACCACTTGATACAATCGCCTTAAATCCGTTTACCGTATAGGTCATTGGTAGATATGGGTTGAAGGCTTGTAGAAAGTCTGGAATCAACTCAAGCGGGAACGTTCCGGCACTAGTTGTTAATTGTAGGATTAAGATAATAATCGCAATAAATCGCCCCGGATCCCCCATCGTTGTGACGAGAAACTGGATCAGCGCCATATACCCTAAGCTGCTCAAAATTGAAAAGGCGTAGAAATAACCTACACTCTCCACTTGAAGATCTAAACCAAACAAGAGCAAGCTAGCGGCTATGACAGCCTGAATGACACCTGCAATTAGAAGGATACCAAACTTCCCTAAGAACCAACTTGTCGCTGAAGTTGGTGCAACTACCGGTTCTTTCATATTAAATACAATCGACATGAGTAACGCCCCAACAAATAATCCAAGGGATAGGAAATACGGGGTGAATCCAGTACCATAGTTCGGCACCTCATTCATGGCCTCTTTACTATAGTTAACAGGAGAAGACATCATGCCATATGTGTTTTCATCCGTTTTAAGTTCGTTGGCTTCTTTACTTGATGTAGCCAATTCGGATGAGAAGGTAGTCGTCCCTTCCTCAAGTTCCTTCACCCCATTAGTTAATGAACCTGCACCGTCAGCAAGTGCTTGTGATCCGTCTGTCAGTTGGTTCGATCCTTTATTCAACTGGTCTAACCCATCTGATAAGTCTGTCGCACCTGCTACTAGCTTGTTGGCTCCTTCACGTGCTTTCGAAGCTTCACTAGAATACGCCACGAGTCCATTTTTCATGTCCGCAGCACCTTGGTCTAACGCATCGGCATTGGCTCTGAGCTCACTCATACCCGAGGCTACTTGGGCACTCCCATCTACAAGTTGCTGTGCCTGTTCGGATGCTTGTTCTAGTGTATCCCCTATAGTAGACGTCTCCTTTGATAATTGAGACACAGAGTCATTTGTGGAGCTTACCCCAGTAGCAAGACCGTCGGCCCCTTCTGAAAGTTGTTGAATCGAGGCGAGAAGCTGTTGCTTTTGCTCTTCCGGTAAAGACTCCGAAGCTTTCTGAAGCTCGCTTTCCAATTGTGAGATTCCTGCAGATAAGTCTGTTGCTTTATTACTAAGCGTTGCTGTGCCCTCATTTAGCTGCTGCACGGCGGATTGCAAGTCGCTCGCTTTAGAACCATATGAACTACTTGCGGCCACAACTTCCTGGATTCCAGCATCTACCTGCTTCATTCCTTGTTCCGCTTGAACAACTCCATCCGTATAGGAATCTACCTTGTCGCTAAATTCTACTGCGCCTGGAATCAATTGCTCATCTAGGCCGTTGCCTAATTGATTTAATCCATTCGCCAGCTCTTCAGTTCCTGCTTCCAATTCTCTACTTCCTGACGTTGCAGTCGCAATTCCATCTTTAAAACCGACAGATTTAGATGCCAGTGATTGCAGCTTGTCATAAAGCTCCTCAGAGCCTTGGCTCAAGGAAGCCGCTCCTTCGTCTAACTGAATCGCTTTTTCACTCGCGATTTGAATTTGTTCGCCAACGCCTTCAAATTCTTTATACATGATTTCCGCATACGTCTTCGTAACCTTATCGCCTACTTCTGCTTTCATCACTTCAAGGGCTGATTCTCCAATTTGAGAGGAAAGAAAGTTAAAGCTTTCATTTGGGATATAGGATAGTTCGAGCTTTTGCGGTTCTTCGTCAAGGAGCGTAGTCGCATTCTGAGAAAAGTCATTTGGAATCTCAATCAGCATGTAATAGTCTTGATTTTCAATTCCTGCATACGCTTCATCTTTCGTAACGAAGTGATAGTTAAAGTCCTTAGAATCCTTTAAATTTGTAATTAATTCTTCGCCTACATGCAACTGCTTATCCTGGTACGTAGCTCCTTCATCTTCATTGACAACCGCTACGGGTAGTTCATTCATATTGTCATACGGATTCCAAAACGCCCATAAGAACATTCCGCTATACATGAGTGGAACCATCAGTACAGCAAGGAACGGAATCAGCACTTTCTTATTCGTTACAATCTTTCTGATCTCTTGAAAGAATGGTTGAAGTCCTTTCACCGTTACACCTCCATAAGAATAAATGACCATTTCGTTATTTTAGTCATATTGCTTCAAAAAAGAAAAGGGAGCTTCCTCCTATTCAGGAGACAATCCCTTAAAAACGTGTTCGTCGAATATTTTCATAATCTCTTCTTTATTTAATGGTTCATGCCTTTCTTCCCAGTCGAAAATAAGCGAGATATAGAGCTTCACAACCACAAATGCTGTAACTTCTGGTTTTGACACCACCATTTCACCATGTTCCACCGCTTCATTAATCTTGCTCGTAATGTATTGAATCGTCGCTTGCTCTAGCTCGGTCAGCGCTTCTTTCACAGCGGGAGTGCCCATTTCTCTTGCTTCTTGTAGCATTTTAATGGTGAATTGATGTTTCATTCGATACTCTAATAGCTCATATAAGGCTAAGTGAAGGTTCTCCTTATACGTACGACCATCTTCCATCGCCGCCTCTGCTTTCTCTTTCATTTCAATCAGAAGCTGGGATACAATTTCTTGGAACAACTCTTCTTTGTTTTTGAAGAAATTATAGATTGTACCTTTCCCTACATTCGCCTGTTTCGCTACTTGATCAACGGTTGTCGCCTTGTAGCCAAAGAAAGCAAATGATTGACGGGCAGCTTCCACAATATGATTCCTGCGGTCTATGGCCATCGTTTACCTCCATCTAATGTGACTATAATAACAATTTGGTCATAAGGTCTAATCGATAGTATAGCGCGATTCCTACTAGATTTCAACCTCACCATTTTGAAACCCCTTACCACACGCTTAGAGGTAAGGGGTTATTTGATAAATACTGTTATGGCTTGTTGCAGAGAGTTCATGTATCGCACGGACATAGTGGCTTTCAATTTATGAAGCAGGCGTGCCTGTTGTGGGCGAATTCCTATAACAATGAGCTCTTTGCCCATGTATTCTAAGGATAAGAGAAGGTGATGCAAGGCCTGTACACCATTGTCTTCTATCTTCCCAACCGCTGTAAAATCGATTAGTAGTCGATCTGCATTCGATTCATGCGCCGCTTTTAAGATACTCTCCTCTACAATCTGCAACTTTTCTTCCGTCAGCTCACCATATAATGAAACCAGCGCATTCCCCTCTGATAGTCCAATAAATGGCGCGGACAACTTGTAATTATGAAGAAGGCTTTCCTCTAGCTCTTCTTTCTTTTGGAGCAGTTCGAAATTTGTATCGTTTAACCGTTGTTGCAACCGTTGCAATACTTCGGTTACTCGACTCACCTGCTCATCTTTTTGGATGAACATGATCTCTGCATGCAAATCATTTTGCCAATACACATATGCATCGACTAGCACTAAGTTATGATGGCGATTTAGAACATGGATTTCAAATTGCTGTTTTCCTTTATCAGGTGAAACCCATTGTTTCACTTTTTCAAGGCTACCTTCATCAATAAAGTCGAGTAAGGAACTATGGATGGTATATTCTCTTTCAGCTTCCTCTGTCGCATATAAAATGTGGTAACGCTTGTCGATTACGAAAATCGGTAACGGAAATTGATTATAAACTAGTTGCATCGGAGGATACCTGAATTCCTTTCAACCATTCTGCTAATTCATCAAGGTCTTTCACTATATAAGCTTGTCCATGTAGGAGACGCTTTAGATCGTGCTCGTGAGCCATACGGCCCCCAACTACAACTTGCGGTTGCCACTCTAACGTTCGCAAGACAGCTACAGCTTCCTTTAGTTTCGGTAATCGATAAGAAAGAGCAGCAGAGAGCCCAATTACCGCTGGCTTATAAGTCTTAATCTGATGAAGAGCATGTTCTAAAGGCAAATCAGCCCCAAGATTTCGAACCGACCATCCTTGGTCTCGAAACACGGATGCTACCATCTTCAATCCAAGATAATGCTGTTCTCCTTCAATCCCAAACAACAACGCTTTCTTACGTTCTATAGCTAATGGGTTTGTTTCTAGATGATTGTCATAGTAACTTAAAACAAAGTCACAAATAGCTGTCGCCAAATGCTCATCTGCTACAGATATTTGATTCGATTCCCATCGCTTTCCTACCTCGTACATGGCAGGAGTTAACAATTTATTATAGAGAGAGTGTCGATCAAGTGGGCCATACTCATCTTTCAAGTAGTCAAGTACTCCACTTTCATCCCCCAACAATAATAATTCAGCGAGTCGTTCATCATAGTTCATAGACTCACCTCCACAAGTTAGTTCGATGCGTTCAGCTGTTCCATCCCTTGTTGAAGATAGGTTCTGAAAGCCTCTCGCACCTTCGTGTCCGCTATGAGATGGACGTTTCGGTATAATCGCTCTAGATTATCTAAGAGAATAGCCGAGCTTATTCCTCGATTCACAAGAACACGTTCAAGCCAAAGCACGTATTTAACAAAGAACTCCTCATCCTCCATCTCATAAGCTGTTAGAAGATGATCAACGTGATGGAGGTTGTCTTCGACTGTCTTCTCGTAACCTCGTTTCCCAAACCGTTCATAGAACCATGGAAAAGCTTGATAAATCTCTTCTACCACTTGCTTGACTAGTGTCTCTCGTTCCTCTGCTGTCATGTGGCTACCACCTTATAGTTCGCTACTTTATTTAGGCAGAATCCCCGCTAACTCTTGGTCTGGTTCGTTCTTCTCCAATTCATGTACGCGCTTAAAGCCATCGCTTGTTACCCAAATTCATATAAGCACGTTTCGTCTCCCATTCCATGTGAACTGTCAACTCTCCAGGTATTTTCTCATTTTGTAGGAATTGAAGAGAAAGAAAGCCTGGGAATTAATTAACCAGCTTAGAACGCTTTTGGTGAATAGCAATAAGTATATCTGCCTTCTCTTCCGGAACGTGAACGATTGATCCCACTATATACATGGCGACACGTCCCCTTAGTAACTGAATTCGTACTTTCCAGAGTTTGATAATACTATGTTAACATAAACTGCTTTCCCAATTAAGCAATGTCCATCTTCTCTACATATTGCCAAATTCACTTTATAAATTCTTTTATTTCTTCCTCCCCTCACCTCTTTCCTGCCATTTCTTATAGGAAAATAACAAAAAAGACGCTCAACATGTGAGCGCCTTTTCTGACATGATTCTACCTTTAAACTTACAGTGCTACTTCCTCAATCACTTTATGCTCTTCGTATTGAAGAAGGTTTTTATTTACGACTTCATGGATTGGCTTGTTCATATGAGATTGAATATCTTCTGCTTCTTCTTTATCGCCTACTAGATAAATAGTCTCCCAACCGTGGTCTTTAGCCATTTTATCAAGAGTTGGAGCTAAGCTCTTATACCAGCGATGTTGATGAGCTTTAAACTTATCATCAAATAAGTCTTTCTGTGGACTCTTTCCACCAGAACCCATAGATGGGTTTGCCTGGTGAGGTCCTACTTTCTCGCGCCAGTCCTCCACATCAAGGTCAAGTTCATATTCCTTCGTACCTTCAAGTGCACCTAGCTGAGCTTCTACAATTTTCACGTTTTGTTGTTGGACAAGAATAATTCCTGTCTTAGGTGATTGTTTCTTTAATTCTTTAAATTGGTCTAACACAGGTGATTCTTCCCAGTGAAACTCTGATTTAACTGGAAGTTGAACAGGCAACGCTGTCCAAATTGATCCATCCGTAGACGCAAATAAGATTATACTTTTAGATAAATCTTGTTCATAACGTTGCATGTACTTCTCTACATCATCGCGTAAGGCACGGAAATTCTTTAATTCGTCCTTATCGCCACTTTCTTGTAAGTAATTCTCGAAATTGTTCATCGCATTTTTCAAATGAATCTTGTACTCTCCACCTTGTTGTTCAGGATCAGCAAGGTCCGTATTTAAATACATTGTGAGTACACGTTCTGGTTTTGGCATTTGTACTTGTTCTAGTTTTTGTAGTTCTTTATTTAAATCCATTATGTTCGCCACTCCTTTGCAGCATGGAATTTGATATCTTGCTAATATGTAACCGTCTCATCTTTCATTCAAACATGTAGGAGCATAATTTCTTATTCTATTCCGTATAATGATTCACTTCATACAGAAACGGGTAAGAGACGATAGAAACTGAACACGACTAGGAGGGCTACAATGCTATATTTACTTGCGATTCTCTTACCACCTGTAGCAGTCTTATTTGTGGGTAAACCATTTCAAGCTTTCTTGAATCTTCTATTAACGATGGCATTCTGGATACCAGGAGCCATTCATGCTGCATTCTTGGTGAAAGAACAGAAAGATGATAAGCGTCATAACCGTTATATGAAAGAGAAACACGCATAACTAAAGAAGCCTCAGCTTATTGTGATAAGCTGAGGCTTCTTTCATTGTCGAATTTCAACCCAATAATCAAAGTAGGCAGGTAAATATTTCGTCACACAATATTCTAAAGGTGTATTATCGATTCCTAATGTCGTTCGTTTTAGCTCAAGCAACGGAGCACCTGGGGAAATCCCTAAGATTTCTGATTCATAAATTGTGGCAAGAGATGTGGAAACATGTTCATTTGAAAGTTTATAGGGTACATCTGCTTCGTCTAAGTAATCTACAAGTTTGAAAGTATGAAGCGTGCGCTCATCAAATAATTCTCCTATATATATAGGTACATACATTTGTTGAATCGCAAAGGGAACATTGTTCGTAAATCGAACACGCTCTAGCAGCCGAACTTCATCCTTGCTTTCAAGGTCCAACATCGTTCGAGCATATTCCATATGATGCCCGGATACATCACGTATCGTTTTAATTGTGAACGTATCTCCCAACTCACGATGATATACTTTCGGGATAACGTGAGGGGTGGCTGGCCGCTCCTTTACGGTGGTTCCTTTTCCTCTTCTCGTCTCTAATACGCCTTCTTGCACAAGCTGTGAAATTGCCTGCCTCACAGTTGAACGACTAACACTAAATAACTTCATCATTTGAGATTCAGACGGAATCGTATCTCCTGGATTCCACTTTTTCATCTTGATGTTCTCAATCATCTTGTTCTTCACTTGCAAGTAATAGGGCATACGACTATTCATACTCACATCAATCATCCTTACGTTCATCATTTCTTCCATCATTCTAGCCCATTTCAACAGAAAGATGAAGCCAATAAAAAAAAGCTATCTCTATGTGCCCTCACACAGAGATAGCTCTTTCCTTATTCTTCAGATGTTACCCATTCATCTACAAGTTCTTGGTTGTCTTCAAGCCAAATCTCAGCACCTTTGGCAGCATCGTTGTCATTCTCAACGATTGTTGCCATCAGCTCCCCTAGCTGGTCATTTGTCATTTCCCAATTTTGAAGCCACTCAAGTACTTCAGGATGGTCTTCTGGGAACCCCTTACGAGACATAAAGCTAATATTCTCTTCATCTCCATAAACGTTCTTTGGATCTTCAAGGAACTTCATATCAAGATCAGCAAATACATGGTGTGGTTTCCACAACGTCACAACAATTGGTTCTTCGTTTTTATACGCAGTCTTCAATTCTGTTGTCATGGACACATCAGAAGAAGATAGAACATCATAGTTTAAGTCGTACTCTTTCACCACATCATCCGTTAATGACATTAGGCTCGCACCAGGGTCAATCCCTACGATTTCGCCATCCATCTTATCTTCGTATTCATTCAACTCTTCAATGCTTTCAATATCCATGTAGGAAGGTACAGCCAAGCCTAGCGTCGTACCTTGGTACCATTCTTCATGCCAGTTAATTTCATCCTTGTAACGATCGTAGAATGGCTTATCTGTATTCGGAAGCCATACCTCAAGGGCTACATCAACAGATTGACTCGCCATCGCTTCGTAAAGGGCGCCTTTATCTACATTGTTTAAGGTTATATCATACCCTTTTTCTTCTAGAATTTGTTCCCACATGTTTGAAACGGCAATATTCTCAGCCCATGGGTTTAGTCCAATCTCTATAGAACCTTTGTCTTCCGTGCTTTCCCCTTCATCAGAAGATGAAGCATCTTCCTCATTACCCCCGCAAGCAGTAAGTAACAAGAGAAGCCCCATCAAAACTCCTAATCCCCAAAATTTCGATTTCAATTCTACTCCTCCTTATAGAACGGTTACTGTTATGTAAATTACTTGTTCGCAACTTGTAAGTACAAGTCATGAACTAATTATAACAAGTAAATGAGAAGTGTCAAATTTAGGCTCTTAACGTGAGCGAGAGCCTTATCGACAAAAATAAAGAGCCTGGCAGAAGCCAGACTCTTTAACATCCATCTTTATACTTTTTCTACTACATAAGCTTGTTTCTTGCGATAGTATTTTTCACCATCGTCTGCAGAATGTTCAAAGAAACCTTCAAACTCATGAGTCACTTTGTATTCACGATTAGGTTCTGTGAACAATTGATTTTCATTTGTTGAGAGCAACACCACATCAGTTGTTGATACAAAGCTGTCTAATTCCTGCGCAGTGTAATTTGTACCTACTTCCAATTCGCTAAGACGTAGATTTGCCATGCATAAACCCTCCTGTTGATTGGTCTTATAACCATGCATTCCCAGGAGGATAGCAATCGAAACATGTTGATTGATCTTAGTCTTCTTCCCCATCAATGGTCGTCCCCATGTTCCACACTTTCAAGGACTTCACAAAGGGTGCACCATCTATTCCATAGATTTGGACACCATCGGATTGTTGAAGGGTAGGAAAGACTCGAGTCGAAATAGATGCCTCTTCATTCGCATAAATCTCTAGAATGGATCGATCCATCAGTACATTTAACGTCAGTTCATTCTGTTCAAGGTCTAAGTGCCCTCCTTGAACGCCTTTCTCGATTGATGGGTTTAAGCTCGAACGCCCCCGGTCTACCAGAAGCTCACTTGTCTCATTGTTATATAGAATAAATGTTTCTTCTTTCACATCCGGAGCCTTAAACACTTTCAACCCAGCATGCTTTGTACCGGATACATCTAACGTCAGTTGAATTTGTAAGGTGTCACCATGTACGGCATCGAGTTTTCTGTTGGCTTCTTTCATTGGAACGTTCTCGATGTTTAGAAGTTGCTCGCGTTGTGCGTCTTCAACCTCTTGAACCGGACGACGGCCTAATTCATTGTCTTCAGTTAAATACACTTCCATCGGCATACCAGCACCGTGCGCCCAACCCGATTCATATTTAGCCTTTTCTCCTCGTCTGTCTTGTAGAATGCTTGTTAATAACGTTCGGCCTTTCTCGTCCACAAACCCTTGAACACCCGTCATATGCTCTCCGTAATCTAGAGATTTAGGCGCCTCATGGTCAGGCTGGAATGAAGCCGTTTCTTGATCCCATTCACCAATCCAGTAAAAGGTGTACCGTGATGCATAGGGACTGGCTGAACTAAAATAGGGACTGATGACGAACATCATCTTCTCCTCACCAGTACGTTCGTTTTGTACTGGGAGTAGAGCTGGCATTTCCCATACATCTCCCGTTTTCGGGTACTTCTCCTCATCGCCAATCATGAGTGGTCCCTCGTAAGACCAACTTTCCATATCATTTGAAGAGTAGACAAGCGCTGTACCTCCTGCCCCTTCCACTCCAGAACCAACGAGTTGATACCATTTCTCTCCTTCTTTCCATACGAATGGATCACGGAACTCCCCATACCGTACCTTTCCTTCTTCCGTCGTCAACCCTTCTTCTTGAACCGTGACAGGTTCTGGCTTCATTGTCCAGTTGTTGAGTATTGGGTCATCTGGATTGGTTGGACGGGCAAGTCCCGTCATTTGATTTGGTGTCATTTCGTCATGGCCTGCCGTATAGTACAGGACAGGTACTCCATGTTCATCTTTCGTAGCACTACCAGACCATACTCCGTCTCTTGCTGCGGTATCTTCACTTGGACTTAGAGCAATGCTCGCATCTTCCCAATTTAGCATATTGTCACTAACCGCATGACCCCAGTGAATTTGATGCCAGAATGGCCCAAATGGATTGAATTGATAGAACAAATGATACTTTCCATTCGCATAGATGGGAGCATGTGGTTCATTCATCCAAGCTCGTGGGGCTGTGAAGTGATAATTCGGTCTGTATGGATCGCCACTGTAGACATGGCGATTAAAGCTAAGGTTTGGTGAAGCAAGATCCCCCTCTTTTTCTTCCACCATTTGTTTTACTTCCTCTTCCGCAAGGGCTCGATTCTCCACTTTCACTTCATCGAGAAGGCCGTTAAAATGGTGAGCTTGAAATACATCCGAAACCGCTACCGCTTGATTGTGTTTCCCAATGCGAAGAGGGTCATCAGAAGATGGAGTGTACGTTCCTCCCTCTGGAACGGTTCGTTCTTGAACCAGTTCCCCATTTCGGTAGAGTTCAATTTGTTGCTGTTCCTTGTTAAATACAGCAGTAAGGTGTGTCCATTCACCCTTGTTCACAGTTTGATGTTTAGGAGCCCAAAGTTCAATCCATTGTCCGCTTATCCCTACTTGAAACGTAGGATAACCGTGCCGCCCTACGCCTAACACATACCCTTCTTTCTCTTTCTCATTGTGTTGGTTAATAATGGCCGATGTATACCCTTCGTCTCCCCATTCATAGGCTCTAGGTGCAACCCACGCACTTACTGTAAAGGAGTCAGTAGGCTGCTTAGTCTCTTCATAAGGGATTTCCAAATAAGTTGAATACCCATCGAACAAGATTGAATCTCCTTGTACCCCCTTTCTTACTTGCGGTGTTTCCCCTTTCTTTATTAACGCATCATGCCAGACATAGGAATGTTCTTCTTGCTGTAATGCTTGACTCTTTTCGAAATGAAATGCGTATAAAGGTTGATTTTGTATGACTTTCCTTTCAGAATTTGTATGCTTATCAGAGTGATGATGTGCTGTTCGGTCTAGAAACCATGTGCTAATGCTTAATAGTGCAAAAACACTTAACACTCCCGCTCCTACCATCAATTTCTTCATATAACCCTCCATGGTTCTTATTTGTTGCAGTTTATCAAACCATTTTTCGTCTTGTGTTGAGACTATGTAAAGGATGAAAAATAGGTCTTTTTCATTAAGGGATACGTATCATTATTGCCATTTTAGGGGGCTCAATCGGTTGAATCCTTTTAATCAACGTAATTCTTATCATGTGATATGATAGTAACGCTACATTCACTAAGAAGATTGGAGATTTGAAATGGTCTATCTATTATTTGCAATCGCGGCTACCGTCACCGTTATATTAGCCGTTTATTTGTCCATTTACGCAGATGTTATTGATAAGAAAACAGCAATATCAGGCGCTATGATTGGGTTATTGTTAGGCGCGTCTACCTCACTTCCAGAGATAACAACTAGCGTCACATCCATTGTTATCGACAATCCAGATTTGGCAGTCGGGAACCTGTTAGGCAGTAATTTATTTAATGTATGTATACTTGCCGTACTCGACCTCATCTACCGCCGACAACGTATTCTAAATCACTCAAATCAAGAGCACCTTTCTAGTTCTATATTAGGGATCGTGATGTCTCTTGTTGTTATGCTATCCCTTCTCTTTAATGGGACCTTCGCAATCTTTGCCATTGGCTTAGATACCTTGTTACTCATTACACTCTATATCATTGGAGTCAAAGTCATGTCGTACTACTCCAATGAAGGTGAAAAGGAAGCAGGAGAGCCTTTAGAAGAACGTTACGATGTGCTTTCATTACGTCAAGTTGTGCTTCGCTTCATCACCGTTTCCCTACTAACGATTGTATTCGGAAGTATTCTAACCATTAGCGGGGATGAGATTGCGGTGTTAACTGGGTTAGGGAGTAGCTTCGTCGGTTCCTTGCTTATCGCAGCGAGTACCTCTCTACCAGAAGCCGTCGCCTCCATTATGGCAATACGGTTAAAGAACTACCCACTTATGATAGGTGGAATAGTTGGAAGCAACTTATTTAACCTACTCATACTAAGTGGTACAGACATCTTTTATCGGAAAGATGCACTCCTCCAGGCAGCAAGCGGGGCTCATATCTATTCCATCTTGGGATCAATGTCTCTTATCGCGATCCTAATCTATTCACTCTTAAGGAAAAGAGCACGGAATGCCTTCACGTATGTCATTCCATCTATTCTTATTATCCTGTGTTACCTTGCTGCAAGCTATATGATCTATACGAGCTCCACCTCGTTATAAACGAAAAAAAGCCGATTCCACTCTTTACTAAAAGAGTCGGAATCGGCTACTTATTTATTACATTCATGTCTAGTTCAGCTCCTATTTAGTTCGTTCCTCAGTCACACTGATTGAAACCTAGTTAACCTATAGGGTGATGGATGTCTTGTTCGTACTTTTTCGATTTTCTACTTCTTACGGACTCTACGTTTTGTATTCCCAGTCAGCTTTGATTTTTTTCTTTGCTTCGTAGACTGTGCGCTTGTGAACTCTTGGCTATTCTTATAATCTCTGTCGAAAAGTTCGCGCGCCTTTGAATACATGATCGTCATTGTGAAAACCTCCTTTATATAACGTGTACTCTCCCCATTCCCAACTCAAAAAGCTAGTAAAACTTACGAATGAAATTCTTTTCCTCAAAATAGGAAAAAAGATGAAAACTTCCATTGCTAAGAAAGTTTAAGAAGCATATTACAAAGATCGCTTACACTTACATGAACGTGATGATAAGGAAGTTGAGTAGGACGACTAACCTGTTAATAGAAAAGAAAGGGCTGCATAAAGCGGCCCTTTCTTGATTAGTTTTGTAGTTGTTCTTCTGTAAATTGTTCGGTTTCAGTGGAGCCCTTTAAAGCGGTCGTAGAAGACGTACCTCCTGTCACAACTTGAGACACTTCATCAAAGTATCCCGTCCCAACTTCTCGTTGATGACGTGTTGCCGTATACCCAGCTTCTTCACTGTCAAATTCTGATTGTTGGAGTCTAGAGTAAGCTGCCATTCCTTCCCGTTTGTAAGCACGAGCCAATTCGAACATACTATGATTCAAAGCATGGAAACCAGCCAACGTTACAAATTGGAATTTATACCCCATTTTACCGAGCTCAGCTTGGAAATTGGCAATAGTCTCATCATCAAGCTTACGTTTCCAGTTAAAGGATGGAGAGCAGTTGTAAGCAAGAAGCTTACCAGGATACTGCTCATGAATTGCCTCAGCAAAACGCCTTGCTTCATCCATATTTGGTTCAGATGTTTCACACCAAATTAAATCAGCGTACGGGGCGTAGGCAAGCCCTCTAGCAATAGCTTGGTCTAAGCCTGCTTTCGTTTTAAAGAACCCTTCTGATGTACGTTCCCCCGTCATAAATGGAGTGTCGTATGGGTCTACATCACTCGTGATCAAATTAGCTGCATTCGCATCCGTCCTAGCAATTATGACAGTAGGAACGCCCATCGTATCTGCCGCTAACCGAGCAGAGATTAAATTCTTCACAGCATGTTGAGTCGGAAGAAGGACCTTTCCACCAAGGTGCCCACATTTCTTCTCAGAAGAAAGTTGGTCTTCAAAGTGAACACCAGCCGCTCCGGCTTCAATCATTTGCTTCATTAGTTCAAATACATTAAGCTGTCCGCCAAAGCCTGCTTCTGCATCGGCCACAATAGGTGCGAACCAATCGGTACCATCGTTCCCTTCCATGTGATCGATCTGATCAGCTCTTTGTAGCGTTTGATTAATCCTTTTCACAACGTGAGGAACACTGTTAGCAGGATACAAACTTTGGTCTGGATACATTTGCCCTGATAAGTTTGCATCGGCAGCCACTTGCCACCCACTCAAATAGATTGCTTTCAATCCTGCCTTAACTTGCTGCATCGCTTGATTCCCGGTTAATGCACCAAGCGCATGGATATAGTCTTCTTCGTTAATAAGTTTCCATAGCTTTTCAGCCCCTCGTTTTGCTAGGGTGTGTTCAATATCGATGCTTCCTTTTAATTTATCTACGTCAGCTGCAGTATACGGACGAGTAACCCCGTTCCATCTAGGTCCTTCAAAACTTTCTGATATTTGCTCTATACGATTTTGGTTCATTGTTTATTCTCCCCTTCTACACATATTGATAAGCTGGTACTGTTAGAAACTCTTCGAACTCATCTTGCATGACAAGGCTTGAGAAGAGCTCAGCTGCCTCAACAAATTTCCCTTCTTCGAAACGCTCATCCAAAACTTCACTTCTCATTCGGTCTAATTCTTCTGCAATAAACAGGTGAACAAGCTCCTCATTTATCGAACGGCCGTCCTCTAGATTCCCTTGTTTGTGTCGAATCCATTGCCATACTTGTGTGCGGGAGATTTCAGCTGTAGCGGCATCTTCCATTAAATTGCGTATCGGTACAGCACCACGACCATTTAGCCACGCTGCAATATACTGAATCCCTACGTATAAATTTGTTCGTAGTCCCTCTTCGGTAATCTTACCTTTAGGTACTTGTAGCAAATCTTCAGCCGTTATATGCAGGTCCTCTCGCTTTCTATGAATTTGATTCGGCTGTTTCATATGTTCGTCGAATACTTCCTTGGCTGTTTGAACCATACCAGGATGCGCCACCCATGTACCATCGTGACCATCTTGGACTTCTCTTTCTTTGTCCGCTCGTACTTTTTGAAATGCGGCTGCATTTTTTTGTTCGTCGTTTTTGACAGGAATTTGTGCTGCCATTCCTCCAATAGCTGGTGCATTACGCTTATGGCAAGTTTGAATGGCTAACTGTGAATAGGCGCGCATAAACGGGACTTCCATTGTGACCTCCGCCCGATCAGGAAGTAGGATGTGCTCGTGTTCACGCAGCTTCTTAATGTAGCTAAAGATATAATCCCATCGCCCACAGTTTAAACCAGCCGAGTGATCTTTTAATTCAAATAAGATTTCATCCATTTCAAATGATGCCAGGATGGTCTCAATTAGCACGGTCGCTTTAATCGTTCCGTTAGGAAGGTTTAAATAATCCTGCGCAGCTTGAAAGACTTCATTCCACAAGCGCGCCTCGTAATGATTCTCCATTTTAGGAAGGTAGAAGTAAGGTCCAGATCCCCTTGCAATAAGCTCCTTCGCATTATGGTAGAAATACAATCCGAAGTCTACAAGACTCCCAGACATTGGCTTGCCTTCAACTTCAATATGTTTTTCATCTAGGTGCCACCCTCTAGGTCGGACAACGAGTACAGCTGTTTCATCATGTAGTTCATACTGTTTTCCCTTGTCATTTGTGAAAGAGATGGTACGTCGCACTGCATCCCGCAAATTCAGCTGCCCGTGAATGTTGTTGTGCCACGTCGGTGAATTGGCATCCTCAAAGTCTGCCATAAATACATTTGCCCCGGAATTTAATGCGTTGATCACCATCTTTCGGTCTACCGGACCCGTAATTTCAACCCGACGATCTTTCAAGTCTTCTGGTAAGGGGGCAATCGTCCAGTCACCAGCGCGGATGTGAGACGTTTCTCGGAGGAATTGTGGCAATCCCCCCTTGTTCAGTTCCTCTTGAATCAACGTACGTTTATGAAGAAGCTGTTGCCTTCTGTCTTCAAATTGCTCATGAAGAATGGTTAAGAACTGCAATGCATCTTCGGTTAAGATTTCTTTGAACCCTTCTTCCATCTCACCAGAAATGGAAATTACACTTCGCCCTGTCTGCATACCGACTCCCCTTTTATATAACATATACATTTATTTGAAACTGATATATAACAGTAACACTATAATTAAACTACTCTTCTTTTTTAGAAAGGCAATGATCGCACTCCATCATAAATTGATTTCCTTCTGTCTTTGTTCCACACTCTGGGCAAGAATGATGTAGGTTCATCGTACAGCACCCCCTTTTATAGTACAGTTAATTTTAATTGGTTTCTGTTATAATACAAAGTGTATTGTGTCTTCCCCATTTTTGCAACTAAAAACAACCAAAAAATCCCTTGAAACTTATCGACAAAATCCTCTTACTTTGACAAATTCTTCACCCTCAACTTGACTAACTCTCTTCAAATGCACTGTCTTATCTTAATCTCTCTAAAGTAAATTTCTTTGACGCTTCCACCCAAAGAAAAAGAGAGCATAAATTTAATAAAAAAAGAGCGAACCCAATTTGGTTCACTCTCCTTCGTTCTTGTAAAAGAAAGGATAAGAGGATCTTCTTATCCTTTAGGTAAGCAACCACCCACCATCAACAAGAAGGTCACTTCCTGTCATGTATGACGCTTCTTTAGAAGCGGCAAACGCGATAACATTAGCAATTTCATCAGCGTCTCCAACACGTTGTAAAGCTGTCTTTCTTCGAATTGTTTCTTTAAATCGTTCATTCTCAAGTCCTTCTTCCGTTAGTGGCGTACGAGTAAACCCTGGTGAGACTGAATTAACTCGAACCCCCTTAGGGGAAAGCTCAGCTGCCAAGGCTTTTGTAAAATGGATTACGCTAGCCTTCGCTGCACTATAATGCGGTATCTCTGCCCCGGCTTTATGACCTGAAAGTGACGCAACATTCACAATGGCACGATTGTTACCGTCACGTTCTGCTTCCTTAACCATGCGGGGAGACAGGCATTTAGATACAAGAAAAACACTGGTGAGATTGACATCTTGTACACGCTGCCACTCATCCAACGACAAATCCATAATGGTAGATTGACTAGAGCCGCCTGCGTTATTCACAACAACATGGAGTAAGGGTGTTCGCTCTTCAAGCTCTTCCTTTACATGTTGAACCTCCTCCTCCTGTGTTACATCCGCAACGATATAGTCAGCTGAATTAGGACGAATCTCATTTAACAGATTACAAGTACCTTTCAGCTTTTCCTCCGTTCGGCCTATTAGGAAGACAGAGCCTCCATCTAAGACGATACGCCTTGCCGTTTGTTCTCCAATCCCACTTCCACCGCCTGTTATAACTGCTATTTGATCCTGAAATCGTCCCATACAACCCCTCCGTAACCGCTTACATTTTAAGTGTTCGACTTTTGTTTTTGGTATTGTTCTCGTATTGAACGTCTCAGGATTTTCCCTACATTTGTCTTAGGCAAGCCCTGTCGAAATTCAATCGCTTTTGGCACTTTGTATGGCGCCATATGTTCACTGCAGTAATCTATGAGTGCTTCTTCAGTTATGCTTTCTCCGCTCTTCAACACAACTACCGCCTGTACCTGTTCTCCTCGATAAGGATCGGGTACGCCAATGACGACTGCTTCCATAACAGCAGGATGTTCATAGAGCACTTCCTCGACGTCCCTTGGATAGATGTTATACCCTCTTGAAATGATTAAGTCCTTCTTACGATCGACAATAGAGACGTATCCATCTTCATCCATCCTCGCTAAATCACCTGTATAGAGCCATCCATCTCGAAGCGCAATGGCCGTTTCTTCCTCATTGTTCCAGTATCCTTTCATAACCTGTGGTCCACTGACTATCAGCTCTCCGATTTCACCAAGTTCAACCTCATCGACCCCATTCGCCACATCTACAACCTTGTAATCCGTAGATGGATACCCAATCCCTACTGAACCGTATTTCCGTTCACCAAATGGCGGGTTACAGTGAGTCACTGGAGCAGCTTCTGACAACCCAAAACCTTCTAGAATAGATGCGCCCGTTTTACGTTCGAAAGCCTTAAGTAATTCGACCGGCATGGGAGCGCTGCCGCTGTTACATAAGCGCAAACTATTCAAACCGTATTGGTCTGCTTCTGGATGATGAATAATTGCGACATACATCGTAGGTACACCAGGGAACATCGTAGGCTTCTCATCCCGAATGGTTTCCAACACTTCTTGTACATCAAACTTAGGAAGTAAGATGTTCGTTGCGCCTGTCCGAATCGATAAGAGCATTGCACTTGTCATGCCAAACACGTGAAACAATGGAAGAACCGTGAGCGTACGTTCCTGCCCATATCGAATATGGTGCTTAAAGAACTCATAGCTTTGTACGGTGTTCGCTACGATATTACGGTGCGTTAGCATAGCTCCTTTAGAGCGCCCTGTCGTCCCTCCTGTATATTGAAACACCGCTACATCTTCAAGGCTGTTAATGGTGACAGGATTTAACTGTCCTGTACCTTCGGCGAGGAAAGCTTGGAAAGACGTATCGCCTTCTCCAAGTTGAATTCTCGGTTGGAATTCTAGCATAATGATGGTCTTTAATGGGGTTTGAGGTTGCACTTTCTTTACATTCTCATAAGCCCCATCAAATGCCACGATGGTCTCTGCGCCCGCATCATTAAGAATGTGGGAGAGTTCACGTTCTACTAACATTGGATTGATTTGCGTCACAATGGCACCACATTTTAATATGCCGAAATAGGCAATAACAAACTGAGGACACGTGGGCAACATGATGGCCACCCTGTCCCCCTTCTTCACCCCTCTACTTTGCAAAGAACGAGCAAAGACATTTGATGCTTCATTTAATTCCTTGTACGTCATCTCCTGTTTATAGAAACTGAGCGCTACTTGCTCCGGAAGCTTATCCGCCGTATCTTCAAGCATATCTGGAATTGACCAATCTGGTATTTGAACGTCTGTCTCAACATCATTCGGGTAATGCTTCAACCAACTTTTACTCAACGTTCTTCCCCTCCTTCGTATACTGAACATACCTACCGGTTAGTATGTTACTACATCCATAATATACTAATTTTTCAGATATTTAAACCGATATCCCAGCGCCTCATATAAAAAAACATGCGTAAACCGCATGTTTCTCTTCTAACCTTTAATTGTGGACTGGATTGTCATCGGCATCCCGTTCGGAGCCGTCAATGAATAAATCTTCTCCCCATGTTCAACGATTGGACCATGTAAATCAAGTTCTCGATGTTTGGCAAACTGTGCAAATTCATCTGCATCATCTACAACGAGCTGTAACATAATAGTAGGAGACAAGGCTTTCCCGGATTGCCAATATTCAAGCCAACTATTTCCACTCTTGAATATACCGCCTTCATAACCTTCTCTGTTGTCCCATTCATTCGTTAATCCTAATTTGTTCTCAAAGAAATCTACCATCTCATTGCTTTGATCGGAAATGGTCACGTGTCGATACCCTAGTACTTTCAAGCCACTTGTCCTCCCCTTCTCTAATAAACATAGTATAGCATAGATTAAAATTGTTAAATTCATGTAAAAAACCTGAAATAGAGAACGTTTGTTCTTGTTTTCTGTAAATCGTAAGGTATAATAAGAAATAGGATAACAAATACATAGGAATTGGAGTGGTTTGATGAAACACGTTACACCTTATCTAACGTTCCCAGGCAACGCGAAAGAAGCATTGGATTTCTACAAAGAGGCATTTCAAGTGGAGATTACGAACGTTCAGACGTTTGGAGACGCGGATTTCCCTACACCGGAAGAAATGGACGACCGCATTATGCACGCACGTTTAGAGAAGGACGGCGTACTCATTATGGTATCGGACGCATTTCTAGACCAAGATGTTTCTGCTGGGAATAACATTTCTCTCGCTCTTGAGTTTGAAAATGACAGAGAGATTGAACGCGTTTACAGCCAATTAGCAGAAGAAGGTACAGTGATTATGGAACTTCAAGATACGTTCTGGGGAGCACGCTTCGCGAAAGTAAAAGATAAATTTAACATCATTTGGGATTTAAACCTCGACAAACAATAAGCATCAACCTTAAACCACAGGGCTACTCCTGTGGTTTTTCTATTTCTTTATTCATGCGTACAAAGAGGACTTTATGGCATGTTCTAGAATATAAAGATAGCAGAAGAAAAGGGAGCGTGAAATAATGAATACTGATATCCCCCATCGAGTCATAGCAGCCAAGACCTTTAATGAGGTATGGGACTTATTAGACAAGCCAACTCGGACGGAGGCAGAAGATCAGGAAATGGTTCACCTATGCCACACGTCTCTATGGCATTGGACACAAGTCCCCACCCACACTGACCAACACTTGTCGATTGGATATTGGCAACTGTCTAGGGTCTATTCGGTCATTCAAGAAGGGGAGAGAGCATTACACTACGCTAAACAATCCCATCATTACAGTGTGAGGGGTCAATTAGACTCATTCTACAAAGGATATTCCCTCGAAGCATTAGCTCGTTCTGCAAGTCTTCTTGGTTTATCTGAAGCGGAAGAATATTTGAAAGAGGCCTTTACATACGCCAACGAAGTAAGCGATTCCGGGAATCAGACGTTGTTGCTGGAAGACCTAGAAGAGCTCTCGTCGAACGCACTAACTGAATAAAGGCGTAACCGTTTTGGTTACGCCTTTTCTTCTATGACTTCAGTAATTAATGCTTCAATTTCCTGCATCGTATAGAAGTCATTCACCCCTCGCTTAGGATACAAATAGTTCTTTATCTGATTAACATCACTCGTATAGGCCTCTAAAAACCCGCTAATTAGCATACGTAAGTAGGATGGGGACGGCTTCGTAATCGTTTGTTCTGATTGAGGATGTGCATTTGTAAACGTGAAGATTGAATAGCCATCTGATTCTCCCGCATAAAGAAGATTTCCATAATAAGAATCCTCATTAATAAGATCTGAACCAGATTGCATCACATTATCCAAATTCACGTTCAGTGTATGTAGGCCATTCTCTTGACGGACGACATCCTCAAATTGTTCTTCGGTAATTAAGTACATACGTCCCCATGTCTCTGTATTCTCATTTCGAACCGTATCAATAAACGCTCCAGCCCCGTTCCATCGGTCTGACCACCCTGCAAAGTAAAGCGAATAAGGCAACCGGACCGGTTTGTCCCTAACAGGCAGTGTACAATCACGACTCCCAACCTCCGCTCGATTCGAACCAGATGGCCGTCCTCCCTCTATGTAACATCGAAAACGATCTCGAAACAAATTCGACCCAAAACTCGCGTACCATACATAACGCTTCTCTTCATCCATTCTATCTCACCTCTCTATGGGACAAGGGGACAGGTTCATTGTCCTACACACCTCTATCCTCTTGGCAGTACAACAATAACTTCAGTGCCCTTTCCCCATTCACTTTGTATCTCTAAATGTCCTCCATGTAGTTTAACAATTTTATCAGATACTGCTAACCCTAAACCAGACCCAGCTTGCCTTGTATCACTTTGGTAGAACGTCTCCTTCACATGAGGTAGCTTCTCTTGTTGTATCCCAATCCCTTCGTCTTTAATCCTTACACGGGCCTCTTCTGATGTATACTCCAGTGAAAGCTCGATGATTGTCTGTGATTGAGAATATTTAATGGCATTATCCATTAGGTTTAAGAGCACCTGTTTTATTCGAGCACGATCACCAAACAGATCAACCGCACCACTGTTTACCAACGTACATGTGATTTGCTTTTCTAACAGATATGGCTCTAGTTGCACATACACCTCCTGGATTAAATGACTAAGGCAGAAGTACTCCTTGTGAAGGATGATACGGTTAGATTGGAACCTTGAGAAGTCAAGCAACTCTTCAACTAGATGAATTAACCGGTCGGTTTCAGAGGATAACATCTCCATCCCTTGTTCTTGTTCTTCATCCGTTAACCCCTTATTCCCCTTTAACGTGTCTACCCACCCCTTTATCCCCGTGAGAGGCGTGCGCAGCTCATGAGAGATGGAAGAAATAAATTCATTCTTCATACGATTGCTCGTTTCTATTTCCTCAGCCATATAATTTAGCGTTTTGGACAAACGCCCTAATTCGTGGGGATAAGCTTCGTTCAGACGATGTTGAAAATAACTCTCCGTTAAGTTCGAGGCACCCTTTGTAATTTCTCGTATAGGGGTAACTAATGAATTGGCAATCCAAAGACTAACGAAGAATACGAAGATCGATAAAGTGCTTCCTATAGCAACCGACCACAACATGATTGTTCTAATCGTACGATTCGCCTCTTCTAATGAAGTAGTGTACTTCAACACAGCAATCGTTTGCCCGTTGTACATGAGGGGGCTATAAGAAGCTAACACTGACTCGTCAGTTGTTTCCATACTCTCCACATCGTAGGTTTCTTCCCCCGTTAACACTCGTTTAGGTAGGGGATAATCATCTGGCACCATAAATCCGGTTGAAGAGAATAGCACCTTCCCCTCCCGGTCCAACAACTCAAGTCTGGTACCAGGATACTGAAAGGAATGAATAATTTCGTCACTATGTCCTTTATAATTACGTAGCTGCTGATCCTCATATTTGTTAAAAAACGAAGCAGAAGTTTCAGCATGTCGCTGTAACGTGTTGGCCATACTCACATAGTAATGTTCCTTAACACCGAAATAAAGAACTGTTTCCACTAAGACGAGCATCAATAAGATGACTACCATAAACGACAAGACGACACGCCTCTTCATAGCGAAGCTCCCATCCATTCGTATCCTTTCCCCCACACTGTCCGAATAAATTGTGGCTGGGATGGGTCAGGTTCAATCTTTCGACGCAGTCTTCGAATATTCACATCTACAACTTTTGGATCTCCTACGTAGGTTTCTCCCCATACTTTGTCTAACAACTGATGGCGAGAAAGTGGCGTTCCTTCATGTTCAATAAGGACGAAAAGGAGGTGAAATTCTGTAGGTGTCACATCCACAACGCTGGCTTCTTTGATAAGTTTCTCTTCTCTTATGAGTAATTTAAATGCACCAGAATAAACGACATCTTCCTGTTCCTTTGGAGAGATCCTCCTTAACAAGGCACCTACTCTCGCTAATAATTCTTTTGGGCTAAATGGTTTTGGAATGTAGTCATCTGCACCCGTTACTAACCCGTTCACCTTATCTTCTTCTTGCACTTTCGCTGTTAGCATAATAATTCCAATCCTTCGATTCCTCGCTCTTACTCTTCTACACACCTCAACCCCATCTACTCCTGGTAGCATGAGATCAAGCAGAATAAGGTCAAAGGCTTCTTTGCCAAGCCACTCTAAAGCTTCTTCACCTGTTGTAGCCTCTTTGACATCGTAGTTTTCTCTCTTGAGATTTAGTACGATAAAACTTCTAATTGAGCGCTCATCTTCTACAACTAAAATCTTTGCCACACGATTCCCTACTTTCTAATCAAGCTCTTCAGCCCATAGATGGAATAGGTCGGTTTCTGTAGAATAGGTCTCATCCACTTCGTAAATATGTTTTTCTGTCTGCCCTATCCTCGTATACCCTCTTTCTGGCTTCCAGTCTTCACGGTCTTTCCAGCGAATTCGATATAGAGGCTCTGAAGAGGGATATTCCACTATGGTCACTTCATTGCTTTCCTTCTCAATATTCAAGTCCTTAGGCCACGAAGAGGGAAAGTCTATATAGAATCCATCTTCAAATGAAGAATAACGCCTTTGAACAAGCTGTAACCTTCCATCCTCTAATCCCTGCCATTGATAGAATTCTTGAATCCAAGGTGTGTCTGCCATTGACGTAAATTGCTCTGGAGGAGACATTTCTATTCCCATCTCAAGAATATTGTCTCCATTTACATCACGACTTTCCACTGGGTACGGCTTATATGTTTCTGAGATTCTGTTCTGAAACACATTCATCAAGCGCCCGTCATCCACAACAAGTAACGCTGAGCTTCCTGAATGAGCACCAACTTGCTGATCAACCCAAATCCCTTTCTCATGCTCACTAACTCTTCCCCCTTCAATATTGAAATATTGGTTGACGTAAGGGTCTAACTTAACGCTTGAGTGAACCGAAAGCCTCCCTTCGTTAATTTCATATAAGGTCGCTTCCGCTCGCTCATTTCGTTCAAGCTCAATTAACGTGAGGTCTTCTTTCTTGTCATCGTTCATGTCTTGCCATACAAGCTCCAAATAAGGATAAGATTCTACCTTTTTTAAAGAGTCTGCATCCAGATGAACGACGTGCAACTGTTTGTTTTGCTCATTTGCATTCGTGACACCTACGAACCCCGTGGCCCCTGTTTCACCCGGAACCATTTTAAACGAATCAACCTCATATCCTGCCAGTTCAACTTTCGATGTTAATTCCCATTTCTCTTGATACTCGTACACATGCACAACAAGAGAATTTGCATAACTTGCTTCCTTAAAAAGAAGTACAATCTCCTCTTTTCCATCGTTATTTAGATCTTCTTTAAACACGTTCTGCTTCGGACTAGCCTTATTTGGAGCCATTAGCACAGCGGATTCTGGCAGTTTATTTATGATATTATGCTGGATGTTTTCATCTTCCCCGTTCAATTGTGGGGGCTGAAAGAGTTCATTCGGCGTTGCATAAGAAAACGAGCAGCCAGCAAGAAAAAGGCATAGAACCCCAATAAGTTGTACAATTTTACGCGTCATAACCTAACCTCTCCCTCTCTTCAATTATCCAAATTGGACAGGGTCCATTCCCTCTTTCAGAGCTTCAAATGTATATCCTTTAGCAGAAAGAGTTTGTAGTAATCGTTCTAAATGTTCTAGAGTTGTTGCTCTCTCATGGAGCAGAATAACTGCAGGGTGTTCAGAAGGAATGCTCTGAAGCTGGTCGTTCACTTCTGTAATATAACGTTCATCTTTATACAACCAATCTTTACTATCTACATTCCAATCCCATAATGTGAAATGATTTGCCCGGACTTTTTCTCGATAGGAAGGTTTCATGTGAGGCACGCTTCCATAAGGAGTCCGTATTAAACGGGTTTTCTCATTTGTGATGCCCTGTAATGTCTGTTGAGCTTGGTCCATTTCATCCACTACTGAAGTTGCAGATGCATATATTTTCGACTGGTCATGAGTAACACCATGCAAAGCAATCGAGTGACCTTCATCAACCATTCGATTTATTGCACATCGCTGTCGTTCCATGTATGGCTCCAACATAAAGAAGGTAGCCTTGGCATGATAGCGGTCTAATAAATCTAACAGCTTCAAAGTGTTATGGTTAGGTCCGTCATCAAAGGTTAAATAAAGAACGCCTTCTTCTTTGGTTTGAATCCGATTTGTCACCTCATTGAGTCTAACATTCTGATCAGCTTTATGTGCTGATACCACATTTGTCCGCTGAAAAGGTTGCTTTGTCGCTGTTTTGCTTTCTTGTGGCAAGGGGTTAGCTCCTGCAGCCCTCACAACTACAAATAACAATAGAAATAAAACCCCGATGGCAATTCGTTCTCTTCTGTATTTTTTCGCCCGTTTGTCATGTCTACTCACGCGTTCATTCCCTCACTTTCTATCTATAGAAAGTGTAAGAGAATAGTTGTTGAATTGGGTGACAAAAAGGTTACAGTTTCTTAAGGAGAACCAATAAAAAACAAGCATGAACCTCCACATTGGATTCCACGCTTGCTTCCGTTAATCAATCCCTATTCAAACACCAGTTACTTCTCTTTCTTCTGATTCGGAATCTTTCCAATCCCAAGTTCTCGACCTTCCTTGTAAATCGTCTTCACAAAGCTAAACGTCATAAGAAGCATAATGATGGAGAATGGCAAGGCTGCAATAATCATCGTATTCTGCAGCGCCTGCAAACCACCTGTATAGAGGAGGGCAAGTGCGGTAATAGATAGCAATAGTCCCCAAGTAAGCTTCACCATTTTACTTGGGTCTCCCTTTCCACCTGTTGTCATCAATCCAAGAACGAACGTTCCAGAGTCTGCAGATGTAATAAAGAATGTGCTAATGAGGAGAATCGCAAGTATAGATGCTACCATGCCTAATGGATAGTTTGAGAATATAGCAAACAACGATTCTTCCGGTGCAAGCTGAGAAATAACATCTATACCATTATGCTCAAGCGAGATTGCCGTTCCTCCGAAAGTCGCAAACCATAAGAACCCAATCAAACAGGGTACAATAAGCACGTAAAAGACAAACTCACGAATGCTCCTCCCCTTAGAAACTCGCGCAATGAAAATTCCAACAAATGGAGACCAAGCAATCCACCATGCCCAGTAGAAAATGGTCCAAGAATTAATCCATTCCCTAACTTCTGAATTTAATGGAGCGATACGAAAGCTCATTTCCGGTAGGTATTGAACGTACGTACCAAGCGAATTTGTGAACAAATTTAGCTGAAACAGTGTAGGTCCTACGGTAAATACGAGTAAGAATAGAATGAGCGCCAAGACTAAATTCGTGTTACTTAAGATTTTGATCCCCTTACCTAATCCAGTCCAAGCAGAAATCATGAACAGTACCGTAACGATTGCAATAATAACAAGCTGTGTAAGGAAATTACTCGGAATCTCAAACAAATACGTGAGACCGCCATTAATTTGCACAGCTCCGAACCCGAGCGTTGTGGCGACACCCATGACTGTTGCAACGACAGACAAGATATCAATCATTCTCCCGGTATTCCCGTTTGCCCACTTCCCAATCACAGGCTCCAAGGTCGCGCTTACTAGTCCAGGCTTATCGTGCCTGAAATTGAAATATGCAAGCACCATAGCCACAATCCCATAAATCCCCCACGCATGGATTCCCCAGTGAAAATACGTAAATCTCATGGCATCTTTAATAGCTTGATCCGTCCCTGTCTCTCCTGTGGGGGAGCTGATGGCATAGTGGCTAATTGGTTCAGCCGTCGCCCAGAAGACAAGTCCAATTCCCATCCCGGCGCTAAAGAGCATCGCAACCCAAGTTGGTGTGGAGAATTCTGGTTTCTCACCAGGTTTCCCTAATTTAATTTTCCCAAGGGGCGTAATTAAGAACGTTAAAGCGACAAGCACAAAGAACGTAACGACGATTAAGTAGTACCAACCTAGTTTGTTTGCAATAAATGTTTTAACCGTTGATGTGACTTGCTCTAACCAATCCGGGAAAAAGGCACCGGAAATCGCAAGCAGTATCATAATGGCAACGGAAATTTTGAAAACAGGATTAAATCTTTTTAGCACACGTTGCAACTCCTCTCTTAGGGGAGACTCCATCTCCTAAGTTTCATTAGATGAAGTTATTGTCCGCTAAGAATTGGGTTCCTATGCAAGATGTCTCATCGATTGAAAAGAAATGGGCTAAACCGCTATGCTCTCCAATATAGATAAACAGAAAGCAATTTATCCTAATTTCAGGATAACCACTACTTTTTCCAAGGGGGAACTACCATGGATGTCGCTGTAATCGTCATTCAAGTTCTTTTAGGATTGGGATTTATCATGTTCGGAGCCATGAAATTTGGTGCGAAGCAGATGGTTGATGAATTTAACCGTTATGGCTATCCTTCATCCTTTCGCATGTTCACGGGTACCATTGAAGTGGCAGCGGCTATATTGATGATTGTGGGAATTTGGAACGGGGCACTTGCAAGTATTGGAGCCGCTCTGATTATTGTTACGATGATCGGCGCCATCCTCACACATGTAAAGGTAGGCGACCCACCGAAAGCAATGGGGATGCCGATTATACTCCTCCTACTAGGAGTAGTCGTTCTTGTCGTTCAACTAACAGCATGATAAAGAGATACTAACTCAAAAACAAATACCCTAACCGAAAAGAGCATAAAAACTGCCCAACTACTCGGCATAGTCTAGAGACATTAAAAACCCCATCGACTTATGTGCACGTTACACATAAATCGATGGGGTATTGTTTAAGCTTCTACAAGGTTTGTTGGGATAGAATCATGCAATGTCGTTGCTTTATCATACAGTCTAAAGACATAAAAAAACCACCAACATATGTATTGGTGGAGACGGTGGGAGTCGAACCCACGTCCAGAGATAACGCCGCAATGGCTTCTACGAGCGTAGTCGATATATTGTCATTCACTAACAATTCGGCCTATCGACTGGCTTCCTTGTAGCTAACCTGATTAGTCTCTTCGCCCCTCCTCAGGTGGTGGAGTGACGCGTAGCCCGCTTCAGTTTGAGACCCTTCTATCTACCACACGGGCGATGGCAGGAAGGATCCTCTAGACTAGCTTATGCAGCTGCTAGAGAGTAATTGTTTTCTTTGCCAGTTATTATTGGCATGGCTTTTTACGAGTAGCCGCTCGGCTCGCCACCAAAGCTCGTCCTATCCCTGTCGAATCCGTAACGTCCCCATATAGATAATAGGAAACTGATAACGGGATAGCTTCGCTTTGAAGCTGTTATTCAGTTGTGTCTTTCAACGACATAAATCATTATAACATGTTCTCACTCACATGCAAAGGTAAGTGATGGAAGCTATCGGTACTGACTATTCTTAACGGCGCGATCAATATCTCGTTTCGCCTGTTTACGCTTCAAGTCCTCTCGCTTGTCGTATTTCTTCTTCCCTTTACCAAGACCGATTAATAGCTTGGCAACGCCATCTTTAATATACAGCTTAATGGGAACGAGCGAATAGCCTTGCTGTTGTGTTTCACCGATTAGCTTGTTGATTTGTTTTCGGTGCAGAAGCAGTTTACGAGCTCGTGTCGGTTCGTGGTTGAAGATATTCCCTTGCTCATAAGGAGAGATGTGCATGTTGTGAATGTAGACTTCTCCTTTATAAATACGTGCAAAGGATTCCTTTAAGTTCACTCTTCCTGCACGGATCGATTTAATCTCTGTTCCTTGAAGCACAATTCCAGTCTCATACGTTTCTTCTATAAAAAAGTCATGGTTCGCTTTTTTATTTTGGGCTACGGTCTTTCCCATTCCTTTGGCCATAAGCTTCTTCCTCCTCGTATTACGTAACCCGTATTTTATCATCTTTCTGCTTTATTTACCAATTGTTCGGGACATAACTATACTCGTTACACTTCAACAGTTCTTGTAAATAGACACCGAATAAAAGCTGTGAGAAGATAATGCTGCAAATGATTGAAAAGGGGTCCTCGACGTGCACTCACACACACTTCAAATAAGAAAACTCACAAATGATGATTACGATTCTCTCCTACACATGGATACGGGTATACAAGATGATTACGTTGTACGTATTTTCCCGCAACTCGTAAGTTCAAACACCCAAGCGCTATACGGGTTGTTTGAAGGGGACGTAATGAAGACGGTTGCTGGGTATACCATCTTCGCTGACCACTTTGCAATGCTTGGGCGGTTACGAAGCGATCGCCGCTTCTACTCTAAAGGCTATGCTACAGAATTACTTTCTTATATTATTCAGGATTTACGAAAGCTAGATAACGTTCAATGGATTGGTGCACATACTCAAATTGAGAATAAACCGGCTCGCCGTGTACTTGATAAATTGTCCATCTCCCCAGTCGAATCTACTTATCATGCAGCAATAGACGATTGGCAACACCTTGGAGAAATAGACCCTGGAACAAGATGGGAAGAAGTGACACAACTACATGAGAAGAAAGCTTGGATTCAGAAACTCAGCGAAACGAGCTTCCGCATCTATCCTTATGAAATGTATTATCCATTCCCTTATGTAGAACAACTTCTGTCAGATGCCTACATCGAGTCCTCGGCATTCTACGTGAATGATGATGGTACGAGATATGTGATGATGAAAGAAGACGTCAAGCGGGTTAGACGTACTCATGTGAAATATCTATGGGACGACCTTCACGAACAAAGAGGACTTTGGCGAACGATTGCATACGAAGCTGCTAAGCATCCGAACAATGAGGCGCCATGGATTGATGTTCTTCCGACAGTTTATGAAGCGTTGCAGGATGAGCACGGAATGGATTTCAGCGAAGAATGGATCTTATATGGAGATTGGAAGGAATAGATTAAAGTAAGGAAAAGGGGCGTTCTGCACTGTCAGAACGCCCCTTCTCTGATCTAATTTTTATTTTCTTTTCTTCTTGGCTTTTGGAACACCTTTGTTCTTGTAGAACGGGCGCTCATCGCTTTGACTTCCTTTATTCGCCTTGCCTTTTGTGAAGCTGCCTTTCTTCTTACGCGAGCGAGATTTTTCTTTGTTATTGTCCTTCTCGCCCTCGCGTTTCGGGCCTTTACGTCCTCCAACTCGCTTGGCTGGAATGACTTTCTGTCCTGATGGGCGGTCGCCCCTACGTTTAGGTGGCTCCATACCGACCATTTCAAAGTCCACAACACGCTCATCAATGTTTACATGAACAACACGAACTTTCACTTCGTCCCCAATTCGGAACACACTTCCCGTACGTTCTCCAATCATTGCATACGCACGCTCATCGAAATGGTAATAGTCGTCTGTTAAATAGCTGACATGAACTAGGCCTTCAACTGTATTTGGAAGTTCAACGAATAGTCCGAAGTTCGTAATGGAACTAATGACTCCATCAAATTCTTCCCCGACCTTGTCTTGCATGTATTCCGCCTTCTTCAAGTCGTCCGTCTCACGTTCTGCATCTACTGCACGACGTTCTCGGTCTGAGGAGTGACGTGCGATATCAGGAATTTGCTCATCCCAATGTTCGCGCGTCTTCTGGTCAACCTTCCCTTTAATAAGGTACTCACGAATGAGTCGGTGTACCGTCAAGTCTGGGTAACGGCGAATTGGTGATGTGAAGTGCGTATAGAATTCTGTCGCCAACCCGAAGTGCCCGAGATTCGTTTCGTCATATCGAGCTTGTTGCATGGAACGAAGCATTAACTTCGAGATGACCATATCTTCTTGTGTACCTTTGACTGCTTCTACAACTTCCTGCAATGCTCGAGGATGAACATCTCCTGCTGTTCCTTTCACGGAATAGCCGAAGTTTGTAATAAACTCGAAGAAGAACTGGAGCTTCTGTTCATCTGGTTCTTCGTGAACACGATGAATAAATGGAACGTTCATCCAGTGGAAATGCTCATCAACCGTTTCGTTTGCTGCTAGCATAAATTCTTCAATCAGGCGTTCTGCAACCGAACGTTCTCGCAAGACAACGTCTTTCGCTGTCCCTTCATCGTCTACTAGTACTTGAGCTTCTTTAAAGTCGAAATCAATCGCACCTCTAGAGAATCGTTTCTTACGAAGAATCGCTGCTAAGTCTTCCATGTTCTTAAACATAGGAACTAGGCTCTCGTAGCGTGATTTTAATTCTTCATCGTCTTCAACTAGGATGTTGTTCACGTCTGTATACGTCATCCGCTCATTTGTCTTAATAACAGAAGCAAAGATTTCGTGATTCACTACTTCACCTTCTGGGTTAATTTCCATATCACATGACAGCGTTAGACGATCAACTTGTGGGTTCAAAGAACAGATCCCATTCGAGAGTCTGTGAGGAATCATCGGAATCACTCGGTCCACCAAGTAGACACTCGTTCCACGTTCACGAGCTTCCTTATCAATTGGAGAGCCTTCTTGTACATAATGCGTCACGTCGGCAATGTGAACGCCAAGCTGGTAGTTACCATTGTCGAGTTTCACGACGTTTACGGCATCATCCAAGTCTTTCGCATCAGCACCATCGATGGTAACCATCGTACGGTCACGAATATCTTTACGATTTGCAACTTCAGACTCATCAATCGTTTCAGGTGTGTTCGTCGCCTGCTCAATCACCTCTTCAGGGAAATCAGACTTAATTCCATGCTTGTAAATAATGGAGAGAATATCAATGCCTGGGTCGTTCTTGTGACCTAGAATTTCAAGTACTTCTCCTTCTGCACTCATGCGCCCCTCAGGGTATTTCGTAATCTTAACGATGACTTTGTGGCCATCCACTGCGCCATTCGTTTTCCCTTTCGGAATGAAGATATCGTTTGGAATTCGCTTGTCATCCGCAACAACGAATCCAAAGTAGCCATTGTCCTGATACGTTCCTACAATTTCGCTCATGTTCCGTTCAATGATGCGGATTACAGTACCTTCAGGACGCTTGCTCTCATCCGTTCTTGTTTCAATCCGCACGAATACGATATCGCCGTTCATGGCAGAATTCAAATCGGAATGATGGATGTACACATCATCCTTTTCACCATCTTCTGGAATCAAGAACGCAAATCCTTTCGCATGCATTTGAATTCTACCTTTGATAAGGTTCATCTTCTCAGGGAGACCATAGCGGTTCTTTCTTGTCCGAACAAGCTCTCCTTCTTCTTCTAGTTCATTTAACGATTTCATCATATCTGTGAAATCAATCGGTCCATTCTCCTGAAGCGCTTCTTCAAGGTCTTGAACTGACAAAGGCTTTGTTGCTTCTTCACGTATATAGGTGAGTAATTGTTCCTTTGTTACTTCACTCAAACCATCACTTCCTTCCGAATCCTCTTTTTATCTATTATTCCACTGTCCAATCGAGTGATTCCAAGAAGTTATAAATATCTTCATGGAGTTGTTCACGTTCTTTGTCCAATGTTATGGCATGTCCTGATTCCGTATACCACTTCAAGTCTTTCGTGTCAGATTCAACAGTGTTGTAAATGTAGGTCGCACTATCCGTATTGATGACTTCATCTTGCTCCGCCTGAACGACCATAATTGGCGTATAGATGGTATCAATCTCATCATGAACTTCTTTAATGAACTTCCCAAGTTCTTGGAACGTTTCAGTAGAATGTTCAATCAACCAATCCATTTCTTCTTGGATCGTCTCTTCTGTCTTTCCTTCTAATTTCTTATACTCTTTAATGAAGGTTTTGAAACTACCCGTTAGTTCTTTCTCGTTGTCAAAGAACATAGGGGTACACATTGGAACAACCCCTTTAATCGGAGTTGAGTAGGAAAGGCGTAGTGACATTACACCACCTAGAGATAATCCAACGACCGCAATCTCTTCGTAGCCTGAATCCTTCAAATGTTGAAGTCCTGCTTGTGCATCTTCCCACCAATCTGCTGGTGTCGTTTTAATTAACTCTTCTGGTGCGACACCATGTCCACTATAAATAGGAGCATGCGTTGTATATCCGTTCTTTTGTAAATAACGGCCTAACATCCTTACATCAGCGGAATGGCCTGTAAATCCATGTAATAATAATACCGCACGGTTTCCTCCCTCAAACGTAAATGGTTGTGGTTGTTTAATTTGCATGTAAATCACTCCTTTATTGTTGTCTGTATACTAGGTCGAATTAGGTCGCTTAAGAACCATTACAGTCATGTATCAGGAAAACGTTTCTACTATATGAGAATGATTCCATCCTACCATGAAACGCCCCTCTGCGCATTATGTATCCATTCCCATTAAACAATCTGAAAAAACAGCCATATCCAATTCCAACCCCTCTTTCAAGCATCATTGTCAAGCTTTGTAATCTCTTATATGATATAGATTGAAACTAAACAATACATTCATTACATAACAAAGGAAGGATGTCTATGAATCAGACCCGTACTTGGCTAGCACTTGTCGTTGTAGCAGTAGCTACCATTTCAATAATCCCCATGCAGAATATCGTTACTAACGGTTTCTTTTATGTAGCTAATGGAGGGGATATTAAAGCCCAATACATTCATTATTTTAATGAATTTCACGAATTGGTCCGAAGTGGAGAACTTCCATTTTGGAGCTGGGAATATGCTTTAGGAGGAAGCTTCTGGAACGATTACGGCTACTATATGCTAGGAGACGTGTTCATTTGGCCGTTACTTGCCTTGCCAGTAGATTTCTTTCCACACGCCAATATACCTATAGCGATTATTAAGCTGATACTCATGGCGGTGGGTGCTTTCTTACTATTAAATAAGTTACACATCAACTTCCACTTCGCGTTTATTGGCAGTTTAGCCTATACATTCACAGGTTATCACATTGAATTTTTCTATATTCATTATTTCTTCTTAAATATTGCTGTATTCTTCCCTTACATATTGTTAGGATTTGAACGGTTAACCCGCTCAAATAAACCAGCTCTCTTTGTAGTTATGGTGTTCCTCGCTAGCATCGGGAATTTTTATTTTATGTTCATTCTTACTTTAGGCATATTACTGTATGCCCTCTATCGTTTCTTCACGTTGACAGACAAGAAAAGAATTAAAGGTTTTGTCTCGTATCATTTACATTGGGGGTTGTATTATTTAATCGGACTGGGATTATCCATGCCAATCTTTCTTCCTTCCTTATATAGCTTCCTCAACTCAAATGCATCATATCGTCCTGAAATTCAACAGGAACTCTACGGTGGAGTAAAGGAAACATTGGTAAGTACGTATCAACTATTAAGTTGGAATGGTGGCATGAGTTTCTTTCCGCTCCTTTTCATCCCACTGGCATTTATTCAATTTAAACGGTTTAAAGCGTTAGTGACTTTGATCACAGTACTTTTAATAATCGTGGGAGTGCCACCTTTATTAAGTGCGCTCGGCGGCTTTAGTAACCCGACAGAGTTTAGAAGCTTCCCAATCGTGAATATGCTCATGATTGTGTTCACAGTGACGGTGCTCAATCAGACTGATTTCACTAAGGTAAGACATGCTTTTGTGCTTCTGTTGAGTAGCCTGTTTTTGTCATATTTATATTATCTTTTCCCGTTCAACCGCTATCCACTATTGACGGCTATTTTACCACCCGTGTTTGCAACCACATTTGCTCTTTTTAGCTACACAAAGAGCAATGCTATCAAAAGAAGTCTATTTGTTGCGTCAGCTTCTGCACTTATTCTGTTCTCGTATATAACCGTTAGTACGTTTGTTAGCGATTTGATTTCTAAGTCAACGAACACCGATACTGAACAAATTGCACATAAAGGCGTTTGGAGCGTATTCCCTCTTATGGATGAAGATGTGTACAAAGCTGTCTATGAAGACAAAGCAATACAAACTGTAGTGAATGAACTACGGCCAGGTCCTGAAGAATTTTACCGAATGAATGTACATTCCAATTCGGTTCGATACAACTCTGCAATGACTTATGGGTACAATCATACGACCGCCTATCAATCCCTTTTGCCTTGGGACGTTCAACAGTTCGAGATGGATATACTAGCTGAGACCGGAACGAGAAGCTTGAATTTAAATAAAGGCTACTTAAATAGTACGTACATGAATTCACTAATTGGAAATCGATATCACATTTTCACTGACCAAGGTACATCAGGTTCATTCAACCTTTATGGTTACGAAGAACGTACTGTAGATCAAAGTGTTGTATTTGAAAACAACTATAGAATGCCATTCGGCTTTCTCTACCACGATGTTGCAACGAACGAACAGTTATTGTCCTCATCTTATGGCTTTCGTGACAGGCTGCTGTTTGAAACTGCTTTTGTAAATGAAGAGAATGTAGACGCACAATTACAGACTACCGTTGAACAGCCGAAGTCAGTGAAACAGATTGGAACAATGTCTACGATTGAATGGCCACAGTCTGCACAAGCGGAACAAGTACAAACAGGCATTAAGGTATCTTCTGATGAACCCATTACGTTTACGCTTCCCATCCAAGAACATACCCGAGGGCAACTATCTGTTGCTATGGAGTTTGAAGCACGAACTCCTACTGAAGGAATACATGTGACAGCAGAAACAGATACAGGACAGTCGCTTGCCTTCCAGAAAAATATGTCACGTGGCAGCTACAAGCTTAAGCAATATCACTACAGTTCAACTGTAAACGCTGTAAACTTTAACTTTGGTATAGACGAATCCGCGCGTTCTATTCATCTCACCATTAAACCAGGAACCTTTGTGATACAGAAGATCACAGCATTTATTGACGATTTCTCAGGTTATAAAGAAATTTATAAACAGCGACAAGAGGAAGCCCTACACATCACGGAATTTAACAATAACTCGCTACAAGGTTTAATTCATGTAGAGGAGAAAGGGCTTCTAAACCTATCCATCCCTTACCATGAAGGGTGGAAAGCTTATGTGGATGATGAAGAAGTGAACACCATTAAAGTGAACAGCTTGCTTACCGGAATTTACCTTGACAAGGGAGTTCACGATGTAAAGCTTACTTTCACGCCATCTGGACTCTTACTGGGGTTGATTGTGTTCGCCCTCTCAATACTGGCCTACTTCATCCTCGCCATTAGGAAACCATTTAGAAATAATAAATACAGAATATAAGAAGAACCCTAATGGGATGAGTCTCCCATTAGGGTTCTTCTTATATTTAGGTGATATCTCACAAATAAAAAAAGACCCCCACAACCATGTGGCGGTCTACTCTTACTATGATTTATTGAGCTACGTATGCTAACACGAACGTTAGAACGAAAAGAAGCGTTCCCGTTACGATTGTCCCACGATGCAAGAACGCGTCTACACCTCGCGCCTTCTGCTTTCCGAATAATTGTTCAGCCCCACCTGAAATTGCTCCAGAAAGACCCGTTGTCTTACTTGATTGTAGAAGTACCAAAGTTATTAGTGCAACTGCATCAATAATTAATAACGTGATAAATAGACCAGTCATACACTCCACCTCCTAAGCGGACAAATAGCTATATTAAATTTAGCATATTCCCATTTATACGGCAACCTCATCTTCCAAGCGCAGCGTATGACTGAAATGCTTTTAATATTTGATTGAATTTGAATGTTATTTGATAGTTATTGAATGTTTATGGTGTTTTGTGATTGAAAAATGTAAGGGCTTCCTTTATAGTGAAGGTAGAACAGTTGGAGGTGTTCAACATGCTTACACCAGAACGACATCGAATAATCTTAAACTGCCTCGAGAATCAGCAAGTGGTCAAGCTCCAAGAACTTGTTCAGGCCACCTCGAGCTCTGAATCCACGATTCGAAGAGACCTAGACCAGCTTGAGAAAGAATATAAACTCCGTCGAGTTCACGGAGGTGCAACCTTAGCATCACAACATAAAGAGGAACCGAGCTTAAGTGAGAAGTCGGTTGTCGCTCGCGAAGAAAAGAAAGCCATTGCACAATTCGCATCTACTCTCATCCGAGACGGTGACTCCATCTTCCTTGATGCCGGAACCACAACTTATGAAATGATCCCTTATTTAAGAGACCGCGATATTCAAGTCGTAACAAATGGTCTTTCTCTATTGGAAGCGTTGACATCAGAAGGGATTCCTACGTATTTAACAGGCGGTTACGTCAAACATAAGACAAGAGCATTAGTTGGACATAGTGCTGTGAAAGGGATTCAGAACTTCCGCTACGATAAATGCTTCCTTGGAGTAAATGCTGTTCATAGCCAACACGGCTATACGACGCCAGACCCTGAGGAGGCGGCAGTTAAACAAGAAGCCATTGGATTATCTGAAGTAGCTTTTGTTCTTGCAGATGAGAGCAAGATGGAGCGTGTAACCTTTACCGCCATCGCCCCTTTACATGCAGCAACCCTAATTACAAACGTAACTCATGCTGAACTTCTATCAGAACTAGAAAAAAACACTACAGTAAAGGTTGTGACTACATGATCTACACCGTCACCCTAAATCCTTCCATTGATTACATCATGCATGTTGATGCTTTCCATGAAGGCGATTTAAATCGAGCTCATACGACCCATTCCTACGCAGGTGGCAAAGGAATCAATGTGTCCAGAGTGTTGAAGCGATTGAACGTTGAGACTACTGCGCTTGGCTATGTAGGAGGATTTACAGGAGAATTCATTAAGAACGCTCTTCATAAAGAAGGTGTACGTCACTCATTCGTACAGATTCATGAGGACACAAGAATTAACGTCAAATTAAAATCTTCCACAGAATCAGAGATTAACGGCCCTGGGCCTTCGATTACAGAAGAGCAACAACAAGCATTGCTACAGCAGGTTGAAGAACTCTCAGCCGGGGATTATTTAGTCGTTGCCGGCAGTATTCCTAAAGCCGTTGATGATAAGTTCTACAATCAGTTGGCGAGCATATGTGAAGCAAATAAAATTCAATTTGTAGCCGACACCTCCGGCAAGGCGCTTAAAGACTTAATTGGAACAAAGACTTTCCTACTAAAGCCAAATCACCATGAATTAGGTCATCTCTTTGAAACGGCCGTAAATACGAAGGATGACGCCATTTACTATGGTAGAAAGCTTGTGGAACAAGGTGCACAGCACGTCATTGTTTCAATGGGTGGAGCTGGCGCAATTCTCATTACAGAAGAAACAACTGTTATAGCCGAAGTGCCTAAGGGCGAAGTCATTAATTCTGTAGGAGCTGGCGATTCCCTCGTATCAGGATTCATTGGCGGTTATGTGAAAACGGAAAATCCAGTAGAAGCCTTTCGTCACGGTGTGGCATCAGGTACTGCCACAGCATTTAGCAGCGACTTATGTGAGAAAGATGAAGTGGAGAGACTCTTGGCGCAGGTACACATTCAAGAGATTAACTAAGGGGGAACTAAGATGAGGATTACAGATCTACTCAAACAAGACACGATGATCTTAGAATTATCGGCCACATCGAAATCTGACATTATTGAAGAGCTTGCGTCTAAATTAGATGAAGCGGGACGACTTCACGATAAGACCGCTTTTATCGAAGCGATTCAAGCTCGAGAAGAACAAAGTACAACGGGCATTGGCGAAGGGATTGCGATTCCACATGCTAAGACCGCTGCTGTAAAGGAACCCGCTATCGCATTTGCGCGCTCAGAAGAAGGGCTTGATTATGAGTCCTTAGATGGGCAATCCACGCACTTGTTCTTTATGATCGCTGCTTCTGAGGACGCTGGTCAAGCTCATTTGGAAACGTTATCGAGTTTATCAACACTCCTTATGGACGAAGCATTTCGTCAGAAACTTCTCGCCGCGGAATCACGTGAGGAAGTTGTTCAGCTTATTGATAGGAAGGAAAATGAGAACACTACAGAGGAAGAAGAAACAAGTGAATCAGCTAAACAGTCAGAAGAAGCGTATGTAATCGCCGTTACGGCATGCCCTACTGGAATTGCTCATACGTACATGGCAGCAGATAAGTTAAAGGCAACAGCGAAAGAAATGGGCGTTAGAATCAAAGTTGAAACGAACGGCTCAAGTGGTGTTAAAAACCGCTTAACGTCAGAAGACATCGAACGTGCTAAAGGGGTTATTGTTGCAGCAGATATTGAGGTCGCTACGGATCGATTTAAAGGAAAACACGTTGTACAGGTCCCTGTTGCGAAAGGAATTCACGAGCCAGAGCAATTAATCACAAAGGCTGTTGAACAAAACGCCCCTATCTTCCAAGGAGGCGGAGATGAGGAACAGAAAGAAAGCTCCGAGAAGGAAACACGCTCTGGATTTTACAAGCACATTATGAACGGTGTATCCAATATGCTGCCTTTCGTCGTTGGTGGCGGAATCTTACTCGCCCTAGCCTTCTTTATTGAGACGTTCACATCAAGCGATAACGAACTCGTACAGCTATTAATGACCATTGGAGGAGATAATGCATTCTTCCTTCTCGTTCCAGTTCTAGCCGGCTTTATCTCACAAAGCATTGCCGGTCGCCCAGGTCTTGCTCCTGGTATGACAGGTGGGTTAATTGCAATTACAGTTGGAGCAAGTAGTTCAGGTTTCTTAGGTGGATTAATTGCTGGTTTCCTAGCCGGTTACGTCACGCTTCTTGTCATTAAAGTATTTGAGAAGCTTCCATCTTCATTAGATGGTCTCAAAACCGTTCTGTTCTATCCTGTTTTCTCTATTCTCATTACTGGGGTCATAATGGCACTTGGTAACCCACTCCTTGGTCAACTCTACGGTGGACTTCAAACTTGGCTTGAAGGGCTAGGAACTTCCAACCTTATATTGATAGGCGTTGTCGTTGGTGGTATGATGGCTGTTGACATGGGTGGTCCATTTAATAAGGCCGCTTATACATTTGGTCTTGCGATGATTGATGCAGGTAACTACGAATATATGGCCGCTATAATGGCTGGAGGTATGACTCCACCACTTGGCTTGGCTTTAGCGACTACATTCTTTAAGAAGAAATTTACGAAACAAGAGCGAGAAACGGGTAAATCTGCATATGCACTTGGACTTTCCTTCATTACAGAAGGTGCCATTCCGTTTGCAGCTGCTGACCCAGCACGAGTTATTCCATCGGCTGTTGTAGGTTCAGCTATTGCAGGTGCGCTCTCCATGCTCTTTAGTATAGGATCACAAGCTCCACACGGTGGTGTATTTGCTGCCGCGCTCGTATCCGGTTCAGAAGGATTGTCTGCACCATTTCCACAGTTACTTTATCTATTAGCCATTGTCATTGGTTCAATTGTAACCGCATTATTAGTTGGTGTTTTAAAGAAAGACATCAAGAGTTAATCAATGTATAATAGATAACATGTTGATCATCAACTATGAATAACATTCAGGAGGTTTTCATTTTATGGTTGAACAAACAGTAACCATTACATCTGAAGACGGGGTACATGCGCGTCCTGCTACTGTCCTCGTCCAATCCGCAGGAAGCTATTCTGCAAACGTTAACTTAGAATATAACGGAAAAACCGTTAACCTTAAATCCATCATGGGAATTATGTCTTTAGGCATCCCATCAGGTGCTGAAGTAAGAATTACAGCAGAAGGCTCTGATGAGCAAGAAGCAGTAGACGGCGTCGTTGCAACAATGAAAAAAGAAAACCTGGGGGAATAAGACATGACTATCAAGGGGATCGCAGCTTCTAGCGGTATCGCCATTGCCAAGGCTTACCGCATGGAAGTTCCTGACCTTTCTTTCGAGAAGACATCAGTAGACAATAGAGAACAAGAAGTTGCTCGCTTCCGTGACGCAATTGAAATTTCTAAATCTGAACTTGAGAAGATTAAGAACCATGCTCTTGAGCAATTAGGTCAAGAGAAAGCGGAAATCTTCTCTGCCCACCTACTCGTTCTTCAAGACCCTGAACTCATTCAGCCAATTGAAGACAAGATTAACAACGAGTCTGTAAATGCTGAGGCAGCTCTAGACGAAACTGCTAACATGTTCATTACGATGTTCAAGAGTATGGATAACGAATATATGCGCGAACGTGCAGCTGACATTCAAGATGTGACGAAGCGTGTCATGGCACACCTTCTAAACGTAACATTCCCTGACCCAGCGCTAATCGACGAGCAAGTGGTTATTATCGCTGAAGACTTAACGCCATCTGATACAGCACAGTTGAACAAAGAATTCGTACAAGGATTCACAACAGATATCGGTGGTCGTACATCCCACTCTGCAATCATGGCACGTTCTCTTGAGATTCCTGCTGTAGTAGGTACGAAAGAAGTAACGAGCACAATCCAAAAGGGTGACCTTGTCATCGTTGACGGGATTAATGGCGATGTCATCGTACACCCAACGGATGAGCAAGTGGAAACATACAAGAAAAAGCAACAGCAATACGAGGATCAAAAAGCTGAGTGGGCGAAATTAAAAGATGAGCCTACAATCACTGCTGACAACGAGCACGTAGAACTTGTTGCCAACATTGGAACGCCTGATGATACTGTCGGCGTAATGAACAATGGCGGCGAAGGTGTAGGCCTTTACCGTACTGAGTTCCTTTACATGGGTAAAAGTCAGCTTCCAACAGAAGATGAGCAGTTTGAATCGTACAAAGCTGTGCTTGAACAAATGGGAGACAAGCCCGTTGTCGTTCGTACGCTAGACATCGGTGGAGACAAAGAATTAGATTATCTTGACCTACCACATGAGATGAACCCATTCCTTGGTTTCCGTGCGATTCGTCTATGCCTAGAGCGTGACGATATCTTCCGTACACAGCTACGTGCTCTATTACGCGCAAGCGTTTACGGCAACCTTAAGATCATGTTCCCAATGATCGCGACGTTGTCTGAGTTCCGTGAAGCGAAAGCACTCCTTCTTGAAGAGAAACAGAACCTAATCAATGAAGGTGTTCAAGTATCTGAAGAGTTTGAAGTGGGAATCATGGTCGAAATCCCAGCTACTGCTGTCATCGCAAAGCAATTTGCGAAAGAAGTAGACTTCTTCAGTATCGGAACAAACGACTTGATTCAGTACACAATGGCAGCTGACCGTATGAACGAACGTGTATCCTACTTGTACCAACCGTACAACCCAGCTATCTTAAACCTAATCAACAACGTAATCGAAGCAGCACACGCTGAAGGCAAGTGGGCTGGCATGTGTGGCGAAATGGCAGGAGACGAAATTGCAATCCCTATTCTTCTTGGCCTTGGCCTAGACGAATTCTCCATGAGCGCAACGTCTATCCTTCCAGCACGTACACAAATCCGCAGCCTTTCTAAACAGGATTGGACTTCTTACAAAGATGAAATCCTAGCTATGAGCACAGCAGAAGAAGTTGTTGAATTTGTAAAAGAAAAAGCAAACATTCAATAGATTGTTGGAAAGCAGCCTCTTAATGAGGTTGCTTTTTTTGTGTCTCCGCTTCCTTTTGGGTCTTGTATGTAGAATTTCGGCAGGTCCCTGACCTCTTCAATCGTTACAATATAGGAGTAAACGAAATTTAGGCTAGGGTGCAACATATTCAAAAGGAGATGGATAATTGCAATTGCATATTCAATGTATGATTATTCGTTTATACATGGATTGCACGCTACTGATAACTAGTGATTTCCCTTCATCACAAGGCATATGTAGAATGACACAATCACTTCCCCTACTACACAATACTATCAGAAGATACACTCTCCCCCTTCCGCAATCCACAACTTTCTCCCAAACCTATACCTGGACGTATTAATATTCAACTTAATTTATATTTTTTCATAAAATTCTCTTACAATCTCAAAAACTATGTGTTAATATGCATATTAACGAATAATTAATCATAAAAGGGGAGCTTGAACGATGAAAAAGGGAATCTTGTATACACTTATGATGATGACACTACTAGTTGTAGCTGCTTGTGGAAGTAGCGTAGATGGACAATCTAGCGAAGATAAGAAAAAGCTAGTGATGGGAACATCCGCTGACTATAAACCTTATGAATTTATCGATACTGATCAAAGCGAAGACATTATCGGCTTCGATATTGATATTGCAAATCATATTGCTGATGAGCTTGGTTACGAACTAGAAGTTCGCAACATGGACTTTAATGGATTAGTTGCTGCGCTGAATAGCAATAAAGTAGACTTTGTTATTTCTGGTATGACTCCTACAGAGAAACGTAAGGAGCAAGTTGATTTCTCCGATATCTACTACGTAGCGAAAGATGCAATTGTATTTAATGGGGAAGATGGCTATAAAGAGCTATCAGACCTCGAAGGGAAAACGGTTGGGGTTCAGCTCGGTTCTATTCAAGAAGAGCTTGCGAAAGATTTGGAACAAGAAATTGATGGGCTAAAGATTAAATCATTAGATACCATCCCAAACCTTGTTCAAGAGCTGAAGGCAGGAAGAATTGATGCAACCATCATTGAGAATACAGTTTCAAAGGGTTATCTAGAAGCAAATGATGGACTCGGCCAATTTGAAGTCAATGATCAAGGAGAGCAAGGGTCTGCCATTGCATTTCCTCAAGGAAACGATGAACTTGTCCAACAGTTTAACGAGGAAATTAGCAACATGAAGGAAAGCGGAAAAATGGATGAACTAATTCAGAAATGGTTCGGAGAGCAGTAAGGAGCTGAAGTCCAATGAATGATGTATTAAATTCTATCCCATTTATCTTAAAAGGAATCATCGTCACATTAGAATTTGTTGTTGTATCTGGTATACTAGGATTTGTCATTGGAGTCTTGCTCGCACTAGCGAAGATGGGCAAGAGTAAAGGATTAAAGCGTGTCGCAGATGGCTATACAGCCATCTTTCGTGGCACCCCGCTCTTATTGCAACTCATTTATATTTATTATGTCACGCCTCAAGTTACCGGCTGGGATATCCCGGCTTTTGCAGCTGGTGTCATTGCCTTCTCATTAAATTCGGGGGCATATGTATCTGAAATCATTCGGGCTGGAATACAGTCTATTGACAAAGGACAGTTTGAAGCAGCACAAGCTCTTAACCTTCCTTATTGGAAGACGATGCGCCATATCATTCTTCCACAGGCCATTAAGCATATCTTACCTGCCTTAATGAATGAGTATATTATGCTTGTGAAAGAATCTGCGGTTATTTCCGTCATCGGTGCGGTAGACATCTTACGTAGAGCCCAAATCGTCGCAGCAGACACCTTTAACTATTTAATGCCGCTTACAATCGCCTTAGTGATCTACTTCACTATGGTGCGTACACTAGAAGTATTCGGCAACAAACTCGAGAAAAGGATGAGTTACAGTGATTGATATCCAACATCTCTATAAATCCTTCGGAAAGACTTCCGTACTCAATGATATTACAACTTCCGTCCATAAAGGAGATGTTGTGGCCGTTATCGGTCCTTCCGGTTCCGGGAAATCAACTCTCCTCCGTTGTTTGAACGGACTAGAGACGATTACCGACGGACACGTAACCGTAGACGGGACGGAGTTGACAGAGAAGACGTTATCCGAGATTCGCAAGAAATCTGGTATGGTGTTTCAACACTTCCACCTTTTCCCACATATGAGCGTTCTTGACAATATTACATTTGCCCCTCGCCATACGTTAGGGAAAACGAAAGAAGAAGCTGAAAACACCGCTTATGAACTCCTCCATACTGTAGGGTTATCAGAAAAAGCTGATACGTTCCCAAATCAGTTATCAGGTGGACAGAAGCAACGTGTTGCAATTGCACGCGCACTTGCCATGAACCCTGAGATTATGCTATTTGACGAGCCTACTTCTGCTCTTGACCCTGAGATGGTTAAGGAAGTACTCGATGTGATGAAACAACTAGCCAGCACCGGAATGACAATGGTCGTCGTCACCCATGAAATGGGCTTTGCACGGGAAGTAGCGGACCGTATCCTATTTCTTGATGAGGGCTATGTGGTGGAGGAGGCAACTCCAAGTGACTTCTTCCAAAACCCAAGAACAGACCGTGCCAAGTCGTTCCTAGAGAAAGTACTTTAAATAATAGGCCAATGAGGTGCTCCTCATTGGCCTTTATTACGTATAAGTTCCATAGAGATCAATAGTACATTCGGTGCAACCTCAATCTCTTCATAGGCTTTAAATCCAAATTTCTCATAGAGTGCAATAGCTGGAATGTTCATTTTACCAGTCATCACGCGGACCTTGGTTTGGTTATTATGTAGACCGAGCACATACTGTAACAACGTTGTACCAATACCCGTTCTAAAATAGGTAGGGTGTACAACTAATCTTGTAATGTCTAATACCCCAGCTGTTTCATCATCCTCAATGGAAACGAACCCAACTAAATGCCCTTCTACATGATAACCATAGTAGAGTTCTTCACTGTCTTGAATATCCTCGGCAGACTCGTTCAAAGGGGGAATGTCTTTAAATCCTAGTAACTCCGCCTCTACTTCATAAGCAGGAAGCTGTAGATTTATGATTCTTTCACAAACACTCTGGTCTGATGTGCATAACGGTTGAATCACCTATACCCCTCCTCTCTTTGCGAGTATAACACCAAAGTTAAAGACAGACCCTCCCGTCTAGGGAGAATCTGTCTTCTTGTTTAGTCTATAACCGATTTGAGACGTTTGGCCATACTTGTGTACACATCTTTCCAATACTCATGATTTTCACGGAATCCCTTAGTTAAGAAGAGAATCATCTGCTTTTCTTTCTCTTTAAATGTAGGATCGTCTTTAGATGGCAAGTTGTTGCGACCATGGTCTACAATTTCCTGCATCTTCTCTGAGCGAGGTCCCCATACGGCAACTTGTTCGCCTTCATTGTTGATGAAGATCATAATTGGAATAGACTTCGCTCCATTCGTTAAGTGCTTCTCCATCAAGGACGGGTTATCATCTCGGAGAAGAAAACGAACACCCATGTTCCCTGCTTCTGCAAGCTTAAGAAGGATTGGCACATTGAGCATGGCGTCTCCACACCAGTCTTCTGTTATAACCAATACGCGTAAGTCCTGTTCATATAGCTTCTTAAAAAAGGCATCATCCGATGGAACCTCAAATTCGTCATAAATGTTCACGACATCTTCTTGATACTTCGTCATAGATGATACGTACTCTTGAGGAGTCATCCCATCCTCATACCATGCATTATAGTCCATAAGCTTCACCTCTTCTGCGTTATTATAGTAGGTCGTCTATTCGATAAATGGAACCATTCTCTAACCGGCCTTCTTTCATATGACGATAGAGAGTGCTGGCTACAAAATCCGTATCTCTTAATATTCCCTTTTCCTTCATCTCTCTAAACTTACTGACATCCTGGAACGCACCCTCATCCGAAGAACGAATGACCCCTTGCATTTCTGTGTCCATAACCCCTGGGCTAAATCCGATTACGTGGACATCAGTACCGTTCTCTTGCTGCTCAAGAGCCATCGTTTCCGTGAATTGGTTTAAAGCCGCTTTACCACTTCCGTAAACGCCCCAGCCATAGACTGGACGCTTCGCTGCACCTGAGCTTACATTTATGACATACAAGTTGTTCCCTAGTGTTCGTAAGGCAAGGTCCGTAATTAGTATCGGAGCAATAACATTGACATGCATATGCGTCACAACGGCCTTGTGGTCTAGACTTCCTACTTTCTCGATTGGTTCAATGACCCCTGCATTGTTGACAAGATACACATATTCCGCCTCTTTATCCTGAACATACTGGTAAATCGAAGTGAAGGTATCGGTTAATTCGCTCTCATAAGCAAGATTACAGCTGTAATGAACATAATCGAGTTGCTTCTCCTCAGCCATATTTGCTAACTCTTCGTTTTTCGTTCGAGATACACCAATAATATGCACCCCGTCCTCTATAAACTGCTTCGCAATAGAAGCGCCGAGCCCTTTCGAAATCCCTGTTACAATCGCGTATTTCATTGTTCTTCCCCCGATCATTCATTTCCTTTAGTATACCGAACAACAAGCAACATATAAAAGAAAATGACCAGTACGTTTGTTATTCGTCTTCTTCGAGCTTAGCCCCTTCTACATGTTTTCGGTTCATATCATGCTTTGTTTTTCGGTACTGCGTAGATTTAAATATGATGTCAAAATCATAGTCTTCCGGATAAAGATGTTCAGCTTTAATATGAAGCTTTAGACGCTTATGATTATAGCGTCTCTTCTCTTCTTTCACTTGAACAATATAGTCCCCATTCTCATCTGGTCCTTTGTATATAATCCCTACTTCATTTGAAGGCTTAACCGTCACATTGTCCCCTTGCTGGTACGCCGATTCTTGTTTTGGCTTTGGTTTAGATGTAAGCCTACTCCTTGCATATCGGTTCGTTGCCACTTGCTTCTTCATTCGTTCAGTCATTTCTTCAACGGAATAGTTTCCATGTTCTTTATAAGTGATTTCGTGCGCTTTCTCTACAATGGATGGATGCATCCCTAGTTTAATTGCAATTTGGAACGCCTGACTATTGCCCGTCTCACCAATTAGTAATCGATAAGTAGGGCGTAACGAGTGTAGGTCAAATTCCATGGAGCCGTTGATAAATCCTTCTCGCTGCTCTGCGAACTCTTTCATCTCATTATAATGGGTCGTTGCGAACAGCATGGCACCTTTCTCATACAACTTATCTAATATGGCCGTTGCAAGTCCCATGCCCTCACTTGGGTCTGTACCAGAACCTAGTTCATCTAACAACACAAGAGAATGGTCATTCGCCTCTTCCAACACGGAAATAATATTTCTAAGACGAGAGCTAAACGTACTCAAATTTTCGGTGATGCTCTGTCCGTCTCCGATGTCGACGAACACATTCTGAAATAAATGAAGTTCTGTCCCTGGTTGAGCTGGGATATGAAGACCTACCTGATTCATAAGCGTGAGTAATCCTACTGTTTTCAACGTAACTGTCTTGCCTCCCGTATTTGGACCTGTAATAACGAGCGCATAATCAGGATCCTTAAGCGTAACCGTTAAAGGAACAGCAGATTCACCAAGTAACGGGTGACGACCTTCAACAATACGAATGCAGTATTCCTCGTTAATTGCAGCCGGAATTCCTTTGATGGCCATACTATATTTAGCTTTAGCTACAATGACATCGTATTGATGCATAATCTCAACCGCTAGAGACAACTCACGCTCGTGTTCAAGGATTAACCCCGTCAAGTAGTAAAGAATTTGTTCAACTTCTCGCTCTTCCGCCATTTTCAGTAAAGACAATTCCTCTTGTAACGCCTCCACTTCCTTCGGTTCGACAAATAGGGTGGAACCAGAAGCAGATGTGTCTACAATACTCCCTTTTACTTTGCTACGGTATTCCCGCTTAACAGGTACAGCGAGGTGTCCGCCCTTCTCAACGACCATTTGATCTTGTAAATAAGTCGCATACTTTGGTGATTTGGCAATTTTAGAGGCACGTTCCTTAACCACTGCCCGTTTATCTGCAATAGCCTTACGTAACCTTGCCAATTCCTTCGTCGCATAGTCATCAATTGCAGTATGGCGAAGACATCGAGATAGCTCCTCATCCAATTGGGATAAGTCCTCTATGGAATCAACATAAGTTGAAATCGTCGGTGCCACAAATGATTTATCATTCATATACCTCTTTAACTTTGCAACATGATCGATAAAGGAGTGCATAGCTACAAGTAACTCCGCACGTATAAATTGCCCTTTTCTTGCTTGCTCTAACTGTTCAAGAACTCCTTCAATTGAATGGATAGGAATACTCGCACTCTTCGTTAACATCTCAACACCTTCACTCACCTCCCGAAGCCAGCTCTCAATCTGACGTCGGTGATAGGAAGGTGCTAATTGTAGAATTGTTTCGCTACCTCGCTTCGTATGTGCATAAGCAGCTACTTCGTTCAATATTTTATGAAATTCGAGAGATTGATACGTAACAGTATTCAATGTGATTCCCCTTTTTAATTTTAGAATAATAAAAAAAAGAGCTACAGACACATGACGTCTGTAGCTCTTCCAAAAGGATATACTCATCCCCTACAACGAAAAAAGACTATGACACGAATGCCATAGCCTTTAGGGAACGACCTTAAAGGATTGCTATGATCATCATTGTTCTTAACTAACCTCAAAAAGGGTATAACAAACTAAACTTACGTAGATGTAAGTTTTTACCTCTTTTTGAGCCTGTATGAAATTCAGGTTAGTTAAGAACAACCACACTCATAAATCATTCTCCTTCTTGGTTGTAAAGGATAAGTATATCTTTATACGTTAACCTTACAAAAAACTTTCTAAAATGTCAACGAAGAGAGACAGCATCACTCTCATTCGGTACAATAATGTCAGAAAGGGCGGATACAATGTTATTATCTTTATTTACTGTTCTTCTTGTAGAGTTTGTAGCACTCTTCATTGTGAGCAAAACGACTAACAAATGGACAAAAATAGGGCTCATAGGAGCATATGTGATATGGGGTGTTCTATTCTATTTACTATCCTCTCAACATGAAGGGGAAGCGTTATACCAGACTGTAGCGATTGGTTCTATTCTCTATATTGTGCCACTAATCGTCATAGCTAGCGTTAAAACGTATCATTTCCTGGGCAATCAACTGACAGAGATATCCAAGCTTCTCCTTTATACGCTAATGCTAATAGGGGCTTATCTATTGATTGGACTCATTGTCGTGTTACTCTTTGCATTCGTTTTCATCGGCATTCAAATATAATAGAATGAATATTTCTACTTTTTTTACTTCTATTAATCTTCTTGTATGACTACGTAACCAATGCTACAATCCTTAACAACAACTTTATTCGGATTCCTTATATAAATGTGGTGATATGGTCCACAAGTTTCTACCTAGCTACCGTAAATGGCTAGACTATAAGGAAAGACTAGTAGATGTTGCGTCTAGTTGACCAACTCTTAATCTACCTCTTTCCTTTTTCGATAGGAAAGAGGTTTTTTATTTTGCTTGGATGTCAGACGTCTTACTGCATAAGGAATCCACACCACAGACAATTAGGAGGAACTCATGTGAACATCTTATCTGGACTACTTTCATTACTCATTTTAATTTCTCTAGCATGGCTACTTAGCAGCAATCGCAAAATGGTGAAGTGGCACACCGTACTTGTCGGGATCGCATTAGAAGGTATTTTTGTCTATTCCATGCTCAATTTAGCTTGGGGACAATATATCCTTAAGAAAGCTGCCCTCTTCATACAGGAAGTGATTGACTACAGTTCGGCTGGAATCGATTTCTTATTCGGTCCTTTGTTCGGGGAAACGACAATTAATTATATGTTTGCCATTAATGTTCTTGGCGCATTAATTTTCATTTCTGCACTTATTTCAGCTCTCTATCACATTCGACTCTTACCAGTTATCGTCAAAGCACTTGGCACCATTGTCGGCAAAGTACTCAAAACGTCTAAAGTTGAATCATTTAGTGCGGTCGGGAACACATTCCTTGGCGTGGCGGAGGCTCCTCTTCTTGTAAAGCCTTACCTTTCTCGCATGACTCGTTCTGAGACCTTTGCCATCATGGTGGGAGGAACGGCATCTGCAAGTGGAGCCATTCTCGTTGGTTACGTTGAAATGGGAATCGATCTAACGTATCTTCTTATCTCCATTTTCAGCGTTCCTTTCGTTTCGCTCACGATGGCAAAGCTCCTTGAACCTGAAACAGAGTCCTCCGAATTAGATGGCGAGGAAATTAACATGTCACGCTCGAACCATGCCAATGTTTTCGAGGCTATCTCAGATGGTGCTGTAAATGGGGTGAAACTAGCTTTAAATATTGGTGGACTACTACTCGCCTTCATCAGTATGCTAGCACTCGTAAATGGGTTGCTCGGGCTTGTTAATACAGATTTAGCGACGATATTTGGCTATCTGTTTTACCCATTTGCCTTATTGATTGGCGTTCCAGTGGCGGATGCCTTTCAAGCTGCTTCATTAATCGGTACGAAGCTTGCATCGAATGAGTTTCTTGCCTATAAGCAGCTAACTGATAACGTAAGTGATTTGTCTCCAACGACAATCGCCATTATGTCCGTTGCCCTTTGTAACTTCGCTAATCTGTCTTCCATTGGCCAACTCATCGTAGGATTAGGTTCCTTGTCCCCCGAGAAACAGCCCATTGTAGCCAAACTTGGATTGAAAGCCATCGTCGGCGGGACATTAGCTAGCTTTATCACTGCAATCTTCGTATCTATGTTTATCTAATCTTAATTCATATAAATAAGTTAAAAAGCCTTACTGATTCTGTCAGTAAGGCTTTTTAATGAAAGTTATCGACGATTGACTTGCCTTGGTATCCCATGTAATACGCCCATTCTTTAAAGAAGAAAGGAAGTTTCGTTTCAAGCGATTGATAGGCAGAAGTTTCAGTTGGAGAGGCTTTCACTTCCATTCCAATTTGCTTCGCCATAAGAATTGCTCGCTTCATATGGAGTGGGTCACTCACAAGTGTATACGTATCAATCTCTTGTTCTTGGCCAATCTGATAGGCATTCTCTAGATTTTCCTGAGTAACACCTGATGTATTCTCAATCAGAATATCTTCCTCAGGAACACCATTATTAATTGCATACATTTTCGCTACTTCGGATTCTGCGTATTCAGCTCCTTTTCCCTTTCCACCGGTGAAGATGAGCTTATCTACATTTCCTTCTTCATATAACTTAATCCCCTGTTTAATCCGTTCTTCGAAAACGGGTGAAGGCTTGTTGTAATAGGCAGCTGCACCTAATACAACAGCTGCTTCCGTGTCTTCAGGTGGATGCTCTCCCTCAAATGTCCAGATCGAATAGCCTGTATAGCCCACATAAAGAACAACCAGAAGCACAATCAATCGGAAAATCTTCTTAAACATTCTTATTCTCCTCGCTCATGGTGACTGCTTCGTAAAGTAATCCCTTCTTATAGATTAATAGGAAGACCTTAATCTGAAAAGTAGGTTTTAGAAAAATTTGTACATATTTTTAGAGGTTTCGTAAGAGCGGGAGGATTTGTGCCCGTTTTCTCACTTATTCGCTTACAACTTCTCACGTCTTGCGAAGTCAACAAAGCGAAACTTATCTGGCCGGTGGCGGGACTCCGTATATTGAAACAGCCTCGCATCTTTGAGATACACAAAGTTTCGAATGACGACAATATTCGAATAAGATTCAAAATCGAGGAGCTGTAAGTCTTCTCTTGAAGGCTCCTCCACCGTAATCTCTTTCTTAGCAAATCCGATGTCTAGCTCTAACTCTTCTTCTATGTACCGATAGATGGACTCTTCACACGTGCTTCGAGTTAATGTAGGAACAATCGACTGGTTGATATAATCTTTATCAAGGATAATCCGTTCGCCCTCCATTTCTCGAACTCGAACAACATGCCACACTAGCTCCTCGTCTAACTCTAACTTACGTCTAAGGTCTGGAGTGGGATTGTTCAACGTCACTTCATGCACATGCGTTCGAGAGTCTCCCCCAACTACATTTGCAATTTCTTTAAAGCTGACTAAGCCAGAAACCGGGAAATCGTATTTGTGCAAATCCAAGACAATAGATCCTTTGCCTCGGATTTTTTGAATATATCCATTTTGAGCGAGTAGATTGAGTGCTTTTCGTACCGTTTCACGGGACGTTTCATACGTGGTTGCTAATTCATGCTCAGAAGGGAGCTTCGATTGTGGCTCGAAGCTCCCTTGTTTAATTTGGCTGGCTATATCATTAAATACCTCTAAATATTTGTTCCGCATCCCCATGCGCCCCCTTCATGCTTACTTTGTTAAGTGAAAGACAACTGTCTCATATGGTCGAAGGGTGACTTGTTCTACTTGAGTGGCAGGGTCTTCATAGTTAGAAATTAGAACATCCTTCTTATATGGAGCCACATCAATATGTTTAGGTAATGTGACACTTGTTGCTTGGTCGAAGAAGTTGTTCAGCACAATTAATTTCTCATCTTCTCGTTCACGAACATACGCAAAGACTTGAGGGTCATCCTTTAAGATAAGTTCGAAGTCTCCCTCCGTAATGATCTCATATTCTTTACGAAGCTGAATCAATTCCTTGTAATAGTAGAAGATGGAGTTTGCATCCTTTAGCGCTTCCTCCGCATTCACTGTCTTATAGTTAGACGCCACATCAATCCATGGTGTTCCCGTAGTAAAGCCAGCGTGGGCGCTACTATTCCACTGCATCGGTGTACGAGAGTTATCGCGAGACTTATCTTGAAGGATAGAAAGAATTTCACTCTCTTCCATTCCTTGTTCTTTAAGAATCCGATACATATTTAACGATTCAACATCACGATACTCCCCAATGCTTTCAAAGTAAGGGTTGGTCATTCCAAACTCTTCCCCTTGGTAGATGTAAGGCGTACCTCGCATCATATGAATGGTCGTAGCAAGCATTTTGGCTGATTCATTATGGAACTCGCCATCATTACCGAAGCGTGATACGACTCGAGGTTGGTCGTGGTTACACCAGAATAGTGCATTCCATCCTCCACCAGCTGACATCCCTTCTTGCCAATGGGACAAGATTGTTTTCAGTTGGTCGAAATCCAGTTCTCCCTTTGCAAATTTCTCTCCGTTCGGGTAATCGACCTTTAAATGATGGAAGCTGAACGTCATATTTAATTCATTGCGCTCTGGGTTCGTATACTTCACACAGTTGTCAATTGTAGTGGATGACATCTCTCCTACAGTCATCATATCGTACTGAGAGAACACTTCACGGTTCATTTCGTTCATATATTCATGGACACGTGGACCATCCGTATAGAACTTACGACCATCCCCTATATCATCATTCGGGAAGTCTTGATTTTTAGAGATTAGATTAATAACGTCTAGGCGGAAACCGTCAACGCCCTTTTTCAACCAATAATGCATCATATCATAGAGATGGTGCCTCACTGTTTCATTTTCCCAATTAAGATCAGCCTGGGTAACGTCAAATAAGTGAAGGTAGTATTCTCCACTGTCTTCGTCATATGCCCATGCGTTGCCACCGAATTTAGACTGCCAGTTCGTTGGAGCTTCCCCGTTCACCGGTTCTTTCCAAATGTAGTAGTCACGATATTCGTTATCCTTCGAAGAGATTGCTTGCTTAAACCAATCATGTTCCGTCGATGTATGATTAATGACGATATCCATAACGATTCTCAAGTCTCGTTTGTGTGCTTCTTCAAGGAGACGATCGAACTCTTCCATCGTTCCATACGGCTCATAAATGTTGTAATAATCGCTAATGTCATATCCATTATCACGTTGAGGAGAATCATAGATTGGAGTCAGCCAAATGACATCTGTCCCAAGTTCCTTAATATAATCTAGTTTCTCAATAATTCCAGGAAGGTCTCCAATGCCGTTTCCTGTTGAGTCGTTGAAGCTCTTTGGATAAATTTGATAGACCGTTGCTGTTTTCCACCATGGTTGTTTCATTCCGAACACCTTCCTATACTGTAAAATATGAATGTAGCACCATGTGAACATGGTGCTACCGTTGTTATACGTTTCTACGTTTCGCTATTATGAATGTTACTATGAATGGAATAACAATGGCAATGGTCATCCCAATCATAAATTCGAACCAGAAGCCTGATACGATGGAGAAAACGCCTGGTACGCCTCCGACACCTATTGAAGTTGCTTTAACACTTTCAAGAGTGACATACAATCCAGCAAGTGCAGAACCAATTACGGCCGCAAAGAATGGGAATTTGTATCGAATGTTTACCCCAAACATAGCAGGTTCAGTAACCCCTAACCAAGCAGATACACCAGATGTACCTGAAAGACCTCGTAAATTCTCATCTTTCGTTGCCAACATCATGGCAAAGACTGCTGCCCCTTGAGCGATATTCGATAGTGCAAGCATAGGCCATAAGAACGTTGTTCCTGTTGAACCTACAAGCTGAATATCAACCGCTAGGAATGTGTGGTGGAAGCCTGTAACAACTAGGAATGGATAAATACCACCGTAAATTAATCCACCCAACCATGCATACTGTTCAAAGATAAAAATTAATCCGTCTGTAATGCCGTTCCCTACCGCAAACATAGCAGGTCCAATTGCAATAAATGTTAAGAATCCAGTTACAAGTAGACTGACAGGTGCAACAACTAGCATTTGAATGGAGTCAGGAATGACTTTACGTAACCCAACCTCAATTCTTGCAAGTACCCATGAGGCTATAAGCACCGGAAGTACCTGCCCTTGATACCCAATCTTCTCGATCTCTAACCCGAGTATATTCCAAATTGGAACTGTTCCATCCTTCACTGCATCACCGTATGTCCATGCATTTAACAAGTCAGGGTGAACAAGAATTAAACCTAACACTATCCCGAATAACTCACTACCTCCGAACCTCTTCACAGCCGACCAACCGATTAAAGCAGGCAAGAACGTAAAGGCTGTGTTCGCAATGATGGCGATTACATTTGTAACATCAGCCCATTGAGGAAAGACATCGATAACCGATTGCTCGTCATAGAAAATCCCTGGATTTACAAGAATATTATTAATTCCTAATAGTAATCCGGCCGTTACAATGGCAGGTAAGATTGGAATGAAAATATCTGCAAGTGTCTTAATCGCTCGTTGAAGCGGATTCATTTTCTGTGCAGATGCCGTTTTCACATCTTCTTTAGAAGATTGCTCCATATTCGTTAACGACATTAATTCTTTATATACTTTATCCACTGTTCCTTGTCCAATTACGACTTGGAATTGACCGTTCGTAGAGAAGGATCCTCGAACGACATCAAGTGATTCTAATTTTTCTTTATCCACTTGTTCTTCATCATTTAAAGCTAGTCGCAAGCGTGTAACACAGTGCGTCGCTGCATGTATATTCTCTTCGCCGCCAAGCGCTTTCAATATTTCTTCCGTTTGTTGACGTAGATCCATGCTCCTCACTCTCCCTCACCTTTTATCTATTGGAAATAAAATCGCTTTCATTAACAACTTGTATATACATGTTACAACATGTAAGCGTTTTTGTATAGACATTTATTCGTTTTCGAAATATTTTAATATTTTTTCGTGAAGAACTGGTTTTCTAGGTCTAAACGGAGACACTCGATGCGACGACAGACCTATGTATTTCTATTAAAAAATTTAGAAATGCTTCAAAGCATTAGAAATGTTCGTAGTATCTATTCTTGCCTTCAAGCAAGGTTCACATACAAAAGAACCCCACACACGATGAACGTGTGTGGGGTTCTTATACATCAAACTACGCCTTACTTATTAAGGTTGTAGAATGCCTTTTTACCAGCGTAAACGCCAGTTCCAGCTAAGATATCTTCGATGCGAAGTAGCTGGTTGTATTTCGCTACGCGGTCCGTACGGGACGGAGCACCAGTCTTGATTTGACCAGCGTTAGTCGCAACTGCGATGTCAGCAATTGTAGCGTCTTCTGTTTCACCAGAACGGTGAGAGATAACTGCTGTGTAGCCAGCTTCTTTCGCCATTTCAATTGCTTGGAATGTTTCTGTAAGTGTACCGATTTGGTTCACTTTGATTAGGATAGAGTTTGCGATACCTTCTTCGATACCACGGGATAGACGGTTTGTGTTTGTTACGAATAGGTCATCACCTACAAGTTGAACACGGTCGCCTAGGCGCTCTGTAAGAAGTTTCGTACCTTCCCAGTCGTTTTCGTCTAGACCATCTTCAATAGAGATGATTGGATATTTGTTAACAAGCTCTTCGTACCAGTCAACCATTTCTTCAGAAGTACGAACAACGCCTTCACCTTTAAGGTTGTACTTGCCATCTTCGTAAATTTCAGAAGAAGCAACGTCCATTGCTAGCATGATATCTTCGCCAGCTTTAAGACCTGCAGCTTCGATTGCTTCAATGATTGTAGATAGAGCTTCTTCGTTAGAACCTAAGTTAGGAGCGAAGCCACCTTCGTCACCTACACCAGTGCCGTACCCTTTCTTGTTAAGAACTTTCTTAAGAGAATGGAATACTTCAGCACCCATGCGAAGCGCTTCTTTGAATGTTGGAGCGCCAACAGGCATGATCATGAATTCTTGAATGTCAACGTTGTTGTCAGCGTGCTCGCCACCGTTAACGATGTTCATCATTGGTGTTGGAAGTTTCTTCGCATTGAATCCACCAAGGTAAGCGTAAAGAGGTAGATCTAGGTAATCAGCTGCTGCGTGAGCGGCTGCCATAGAAACACCAAGGATTGCGTTAGCACCTAGGTTACCTTTGTTTTCTGTACCGTCTAGCTCGATTAGAAGCTGGTCGATAATAACTTGACGAGTTACATCGTAGCCAAGTAGTTCTGGAGCGATTTTCTCGTTTACGTTTGCTACAGCTTGTGTAACACCTTTACCTAGGTAACGGTCTTTGTCACCGTCACGTAGTTCTACTGCTTCGTATTCACCAGTAGATGCACCAGATGGTACAAGTGCTTTACCGAAAGCACCAGATTCAGTATAAACTTCAACTTCAATCGTCGGGTTACCACGGGAGTCAATGACTTCGCGTGCGTATACGTCAGTAATGTATGGCATTATTTATTCTCTCCTTTTTGAATTAAAGATTCACCAGTCATTTCTTCTGGTTGTTGAACATCTAGTAGCTCAAGTAGAGTTGGAGAAAGGTCTCCAAGAATTCCACCCTCACGTAATTGAATTCCATCTTTCGTAACGATTACTGGAACAGGGTTCGTCGTATGAGCAGTCATCGCATCCCCATCTTCCGTCGTTACTTCATCAGCATTTCCGTGGTCCGCCGTAATGATGGCGTGCCCACCTTTTTCACTGATTTTATCGATAATCTTGCCTAGGCATTCGTCTACTGTTTCAATAGCTTTCACAGTAGGTTCAAGCATTCCACTGTGTCCAACCATATCAGGGTTAGCAAAGTTAAGAATGATTGCATTGTGCTTCTCAGCGTCTAGCTCTTTAAGAAGAGCATCTGTTACTTCATAAGCACTCATTTCAGGTTGAAGGTCATACGTTGCAACCTTCGGAGAATCAATTAGAATACGTTCTTCGCCAGGGAACTTATCTTCACGGCCACCGCTCATAAAGAACGTAACGTGAGGATACTTCTCTGTCTCAGCAATTCGTAATTGCTTCATATCATTTTGAGCGAGTACTTCCCCAATTGTGTTGTCCAGGTTAACCGGCTTGTAAGCTACAAACCCATTAACGGATTCACTGAATTGAGTAAGCATGACGAAATGAACATCTTTCGGTGCTTTCTCGCCACGATCGAATTCACGGAAATCGTTGTTCGCGAACGTACGAGAGATTTGAATGGCACGGTCTGGACGGAAGTTATAGAAGATAATTGCATCTTCGTCTTCTACCGTTGCACGTGGATTTCCATTCTCATCCGTTAATACAGAAGGAAGAACAAACTCGTCATATACTTCGTTCTCATATGAGTCATCTACAACTTCCATAGCATCTTTATACGTAGGACCTTCTCCATACACCATCGCGCGGTAGGCCTTCTCCACACGTTCCCAGCGCTGGTCACGGTCCATGGAATAATAACGTCCGGAGAGAGTAGCTAATTCTCCCACACCGTTCTCTTCCATCTTGTCTTCAAGTTGCTTAATATACGTCTTAGCAGATTTCTGTCCGACATCACGTCCGTCTAGGAAGCCGTGCACGTAAACTTTCTCTAGACCACGCTCTTTCGCCATATCAAGTAAAGCGAATAAGTGTTCAATGTGACTATGAATTCCACCATCAGACAATAGTCCGAATAAATGAAGAGCTTTATCGTTTTGTTTCGCATAGTCCATCGCTTCAACAAATCGTTCATTCTCGAAGAAATCTCCTTCTCGAATGGACATATTTACACGAGTTAGACTTTGATAAACCACGCGACCTGCACCAATGTTTAGGTGACCGACTTCAGAGTTCCCCATCTGGCCTTCCGGAAGACCAACCGCTTCACCTTTAGCAGTGAGCGTCGTGTGAGGATACTGGTTCCATAGACGATCGAAGTTTGGTGTGTTCGCATGTTTAACTGCGTTACCAAATTCTTCATCACGCACGCCATAACCATCTAAGATAATTAGGGCTGCTAATTTATTTTGGTTCATTATTTACCTGCCTCCACTAAAGCTAAGAAAGATTCAGGCTGTAGGCTTGCGCCACCTACTAGTGCGCCATCAATGTCAGATTGGCCTAGTAGTTCTTCAACGTTTGCTGGTTTTACGCTACCGCCGTACTGGATACGTACAGCTTCTGCAGCTTCTTCACCTGCGAATTCTTTAACAGCTTGGCGTACGTGTGCACATACTTCGTTAGCATCTGCAGCCGTTGCTGTTTTACCAGTTCCGATTGCCCAAATAGGCTCATATGCGATGATTGTCGCTTTAACTTGGTCAGTTGTTAAACCTTCAAGTGCGTTTTTCACTTGGTTCTCAACCACTGTGAATGTTTCGTTGTTTTCACGCTGCTCGTCAGACTCACCTACACAAACGATTGGAGTCAATCCGTGTTTGAAGGCTGCATGAGTCTTCTTGTTTACTGTTTCGTCTGTTTCCCCGAACAGTTCACGACGCTCAGAGTGACCTAGAACAACATATTCTACACCAATGTCTTTAAGCATTTCAGGGCTTACTTCGCCTGTGAATGCGCCACTTTCTTCAAAGTGCATGTTTTGAGCACCGATTTTAACATCTGTGCCTTTTGTTTTTTGGACTAGGCTATGAAGAGCTGTGAAAGGAGCAACAACTACGGACTCAACTTGGTCAGCAGAAGGTACTTGGCCTTTAACCTCATCAATAAACTGCTCGGATTCACCTAGTAGCTTGTTCATTTTCCAGTTACCTGCAATGACTTGTTTACGCATGGGATTCACCTCGCCTTATTTATCGTTAAGTGCTACTACGCCAGGAAGTTCTTTACCTTCCATGAACTCAAGAGATGCGCCGCCACCAGTAGAGATGTGGTCCATCTTGTCTGCGTAGTTAAATTTCTCAACAGCTGCAGCAGAGTCGCCGCCACCGATTACAGTGTATCCTTCTGCAGTGCTTAGTGCTTCAGCTACACCTTTTGTACCGTTTGCGAATGTTTCAAGTTCAAATACGCCCATAGGTCCGTTCCAGATTACAAGCTTGGACTCTTTAATAACCTCAGCATATTTCTCAATTGTCTTCGGACCAATGTCCATTGCTTCCCAGTCAGAAGGGATGCTGTCGATGTTTACTACTTCTGTGTTCGCATCGTTAGAGAAATCATCACCAACGATTACGTCAAGTGGCATGTAGAAGTTAACGCCTTTTTCTTTAGCTTTCTTCATATATTCATTCGCTAAATCGATCTTGTCTTCTTCTAGTAGAGATTTACCAATTTCGTAGCCTAGTGCTTTTACGAATGTGTAAGCAAGGCCACCACCGATAATTAGGTTATCTACTTTGTCGATCAAGTGGTCGATTACGCCAATTTTATCTTTAACTTTCGCACCGCCGATGATTGCAGTGAATGGGCGATTAGGATCTTCCAACGCACTTCCAAGGACATCAAGTTCTTTCTCCATTAGGAATCCAGCAACAGCAGGAAGGTGTTGAGCAATTCCCTCAGTAGATGCGTGTGCACGGTGTGCAGCACCGAATGCGTCGTTTACGTAGACGTCAGCAAGATTCGCGAATTGCTGAGCTAATTCAGGATCATTCTTTTCTTCGCCTGGGTAGAAACGTACGTTTTCTAGTAGAAGCACATCGCCTGCTTCCATTTCAGAGATGGCTTGGTCTACTTCACTTCCGTAAGCTTCGTCAGTCTTTGTAACGGTCTGACCTAATAGGTCGCTAAGACGTTTCGCAACTGGGTCTAGACGTAGATCCTCAACTGCTTCACCTTTGGGACGGCCAAGGTGACTTGCTAACATAACTTTAGCACCTTGCTCAACAAGGTATTGAATTGTTGGAAGCGCAGCACGGATACGCGTATCGTCTGTTACTTCACCTTCTTGCATTGGTACGTTGAAATCAACGCGGCAGAACACCTTTTTCCCATTTAGTTCAATGTCTTTAATTGTTTTCTTGTTCACGGGAAGAGGACCTCCTTTATTTTCCTTGGAATTGGTCTTCCTTGCCCCTATGTATTACAAGGACACTGTTTTCAATAGTCGCCTAAAACCCCTTAAAGGCGCTTATTGAAGGGTACGCAGAATAATAAGTGGGTGCACTTGCTTGTAGAATACAAATCGCAAAGGAGGAGGTGGTGCTCTCCCCCGTCACTTTGCGATTGCATGTCTTTCATATACGGTTGATCACCGTAGCGATTCAAATCCTATTTAAACTTATAGTCCTTGTTCTGCAAGAAATACAGCAAGGTCTACACAACGGTTAGAGTAACCAGTTTCGTTGTCATACCAAGAAACTACTTTAACCATGTTGTCTTCGATTACTAGCGTAGAAGCTGCATCGATTGTAGAAGAAGCTGCGCTACCGTTGTAGTCGCTAGATACAAGCTCTTCGTCAGTGTATTCTAGGATACCTTTAAGGTCGCCTTCAGCCGCTTCTTTAAGCGCTGCGTTAACTTGTTCAGCTGTAACGTTTTGGTCTAGCTCAGCTACTAGGTCAACTAGAGATACGTTGCTAGTAGGAACACGCATAGCCATACCAGAAAGTTTACCATCTAGGCTAGGAAGAACTTTCGCTACTGCTTGAGCAGCACCCGTTGTTGTTGGGATGATGTTCTCAGCTGCTGCACGCGCACGACGGTAGTCTTTGTGAGGTGCATCTTGGATTTGTTGGTCACTCGTGTAAGAGTGAACTGTAGTCATCATACCGCGCTTAAGACCGAACTTGTCGTCAAGTACTTTCGCGAATGGAGATAGGCAGTTCGTTGTGCAAGATGCGTTAGAGATAACGTGGTGCTCATCTTTGTTGTAGTCACCTTCGTTAACACCCATAACTACTGTAAGGTCTTCGCCTTTAGCAGGTGCAGAGATGATTACTTTCTTCGCACCAGCGTCGATGTGTTTCTTCGCATCGTCACGCTGAGTGAAACGGCCAGTAGATTCGATTACGATATCTACGCCTAGGTCGCCCCATCCAAGGTTAGCTGGGTCGCGCTCAGAAAGAACAGTGATTTCTTTGCCGCCAACTACTAGGTTCTCACCGTTTGTTGTAACTTTCTCTTCAAACTTACCGTGTACGGAGTCGTATTGAAGTAGGTGTGCAAGCATGCTTGCATCCGTTAAGTCGTTAAGTGCTACGATTTCTACTGCGTCGTTGTTCCAAGCAGCACGGAAAACACTACGTCCGATACGGCCGAAACCATTAATACCAATTCTGATTGCCATGAAAAATTCCTCCTTAGATTCATTGGTTCATAATTTATTTAAAGGGAAATTCCCTTTATTAACTCTTTCGCTGCGCCTTCATCTGTGATGAGGACGTTGCTTTGTCCTTGCTGAAAATACGAAGCAATCGCTTCTGCCTTAGAAGCTCCACCGGCTACGGCTATAACACAATTAGTATGATGTAAATCCTCCAATTGAATACCTACCGTACGCACTTTATGGACAACTTCACCTCTGTTGTTGAAATAATATCCAAACGCTTCACCAACAGCTTGGCCACGTTGAATCGATTCCATCACATCAGAAGGAGTCTTCCTTCGCTCTGCCATTGTAATGGCATCTCCAATCCCATGTACAACGACATCCGAGCCTCGAATCAAATCAAGGACTTCTTTTACAGAGGGTTCTCCAATAATGGTTTGATACGATTCTTCACTAAGCGGATCTGGCACATACAGCAAACGGTATTCCCCATTCGCCTTCTTAGCCATCTCTGCACAGATTGTGTTCGCTTGATTCTCAACATGCTCGCCAAGTCCACCTCTTGCAGGTAAGAACATGCAATCCCAAGCAGTATCAAGTGGCGTCATCATCTCTGCAACGGCAGCCATCGTACCGCCACCAGTTACTGAAATGGTACTTCTCGGTGCTAATCGCTCTTTCAAGAATCGTACTGAAGCTCTTCCCATCTCTTGTTTCACCCATGAAAGTTCATCACTATTACCCGGTACAACCATAACATGTTGCAGCTCGAAATGTTCCTTTAGACGTTTCTCTAATGCAGAAACACCCGTCAACTCGTTCATAAATTCTTTGAGTTGGACAAGGATTTGCTGTCCCTCGTCGGTAACAAGCATTCCCCGTGTCGTCACTTCTACAAACCCTTGATCATTAAGAAAATCAATTTCTGTACGAATCGTTCGTTCAGGCATTTGTAGATTGTCTGCTAAAGTACGACGTCCAATCGGTTCATTCAGCGTAATAAAATGCAAAATGTCGTATCTTCGTTGCATAATCGTGGTGACATCCGGGAATAGTTTACTCTGTAAATCAATTAATGCCCTCATGGAAAAGCTCCTTTACAGTATGTAAGCTGTAGCGGGGCTGTTTTCGTCCCACCTAGGCACATTTTGTCCCACTTGGGCTAAAAAATATACCTGAAGCCTACAAACTCATTTTAACAATACCCCCATTGCCTTGCAACTCACTCGTTAATCTTTTTTCATATGTAATCGCTTACTTATCAAAAAAGTATCAATCCTCCCATAATCCAGTGTCTCTCCGTCCATCTCAACGACCGGAATCATAAGCTGATACTGCATAAGCAAGGCATCATCTGTATAAATATCAATTTCTTTCCATTCAAAGTCATACTTCGATTGTAAATCCTCTAATTCAGACTTCGCTTCTTCACAGAGTCCGCATTCCTTCTTCGTATACAAGGTTAATAATGGTCGCTCCATTTTACCCCCTCCTTCCATATCTTTCATTCTGTCATACCCCCCTCCTTCTGTAAAACGTGAACTTCGTGACTATTTTAACTAGTAATTTGTCTCAGTGTCCTCTAAAATAAGGCAGTTAAGGAGGACATCTATGAATTACAAACAACACGTCATGATCGGGTTAGCGAGTGCTGGAATTGCATCCTACTACGACTTGACCTCTTACTATGAATTATCGGCTGTCTACCCCTTTCAACAAGGGTTATTTCATACAGGCTTATATTACGTTGGTGCCATCTTCGGGTCTTTGCTTCCAGACATTGACCATCCAAGCTCTTATATAGGAAGAAAACTGCCCGGGCTGTCTAAATCCATTAGCAAGTTATTTGGTCACCGAGGATTTACGCATTCCATCGTATGCGTAGCTGCTTTATACTTTGGTCTCACTGAGTTAAAGGAGCAGGTCCCTTCAGTTCCAGCGCTTGGCATCACCATTGGATATATCTCTCACCTGCTCGCAGATTCACTGACTCCTCAAGGGGCTCAGTTACTGTATCCATTGCAGGTTCGATTATTTAAACCTACTACATTTATGAAGAAGCTATTACGTAGATAAAGGGCATACATACAGTTTCAATAGTTGAGAATACTAGGGGCAACCTACTGAAATGAAAGAGGGTGCAACTGTATGCCATTGTTACTTTTGTTTTTAGGAGGGGTCTCCTTCGGGTTGTTAACGAACTGGATTGCTACTTTATTGTAGACCTGTACATAGAAAGAGCCTCGTACATCTTAGTTAAGGCACGAGGCTCTTTCTCCTTTCAGCTCTCTTGGCCAGCGTCAGGACGCAACACCACGAGTTAACCAGCTATTCAACTGTAATCTGCTCCTCATAACTGATTGTCCGCCCATACTCCCCTTCTTCCATTAACTCCCCACCAATATTCTCATAATCTTCTCCCACTTCGTTCACGAATTCTTGTGGTTGGTTGGCTGTCACACTAAGCGTAGCAATCACGGTATACTCACCCGAAAACTCTGATCCAATCGCTGCATAGACCTCTGCTGTGAAAGTGCCATCCACAATTGGCGACGTTGTCTGTACGCGATAGCCTTCACGGTCCTGAAGTGTCACCATCACCACACCCCCATCTGGAAGGTTCGTCGTGCCATGAATGGTCAGCAGCCCGTTGTCTTTCGTTGTGTCAATTGTCATTTCTGCCTCAATTGGACCTACTTCTTCTACTTGCTCCGACTTTGCCCCATCACTCGAACATCCGAACAATACAACGAGGAATAGTCCAAACCATACGATAACGTGCTTCTTATATCCCATCCTAACCACTCCCTTTTCCATCATGTATATCTATATATACGTCAACTTCAATGAATAACACCAATCCGTTGCAAAACAGATCGGCCTCTTAAACACAAAAAAACCTCCCGAGCTCTTAACATGTTTCGTTAAGAACTCGAGAGGCTATGTGTAGTGCGCCCGGAGGGATTCGAACCCCCGACAGACGTAGAACCGGAATCTACCGCTCTATCCAACTGAGCTACGGGCGCCTATTAGAGTGACACTAGTAATTATACGGCTTACAGGTTTAATTTTCAAGAAACAATTTCTGTTGCAGCCGTATGCCATTGTTAAGATAAGGAAATTCTAAGTAAGAGGTGATTAGAATGAACGGAATGCTTCTTACTTGGATAATCTTGAATATTATCCTATTTGCTCTCGTATTAAGGCATATCGTACGTCTTCCTATTGTACGCCTTTCTCCCACTTCCCACCTGCCACCCTCTACTTCTACGCTGAAACAAGCTTTTCTAACCTTTAGGACGTATGGGCTTCATCCATTAAGCAGTGTACAAATTGGCAATATTCATGCAGATCTAGCGTTTGTGGATGCGAAGGTTGTCTATATCCGATACAAAGCAGAAGACCTCCTTCAGCCAAAAAGGCGCCAAGAACTCGAGCGAAATGTTGCCTCGCTTATAAAGGATGGTTGGACGGTTTGGTACATGCGTGACAAAGAATTAAAGGAACACTTTACCGACATCGTCCACGAGATTGTCGTCACATGCAAGCAAAAATCTGTTAGACAATAAATGGACGTTTACTTTTACTACCGGTGGGAAAAATGTAATTAGTTTGGGTTCAGAAATCCTAATTCGACTAGTGTTTTTTCATCAAGCCTTTCGTTTGACCTTTTCTGACCTTACATGTATGATAAACATATGAAAAAACCATAACATATCTCTATTAAAGGAGGAAGAAACATGAATTTAATACCTACTGTCATTGAACAAACAAATCGCGGTGAACGTGCATACGACATTTATTCCCGTCTATTAAAAGACCGCATTATTATGCTTGGTAGCGCAATTGATGATAACGTTGCGAACTCAATCGTAGCGCAACTTCTATTCTTGCAAGCAGAAGATCCAGATAAGGATATTTCCCTTTACATTAACTCTCCAGGTGGTTCCATCACAGCCGGTATGGCCATCTACGATACGATGCAGTTCATTAAACCGAACGTATCAACAATCTGCACAGGTATGGCTGCTTCCATGGGTGCTTTCCTTCTTGCAGCGGGCGCGCCTGGTAAGCGTTATGCACTTCCAAACAGTGAAGTGATGATTCACCAACCATTAGGTGGTACTCAAGGTCAGGCTTCTGACATTGAAATTCATGCGAAACGTATAATCCAAATGCGTGAGAAACTAAACCAAATCCTTGCTGAGCGTACTGGTCAGCCAATTGAAACAATTCAACGTGATACAGACCGTGACAACTTCATGACAGCCAACGAAGCGAAAGAATACGGTTTAATCGACTCCGTTATGGAGAAGAAGTAAGCAACAGAAAAGCCAGGGTAGTTACCCTGGCTTTTTATTATGTTCATTTCTAGTAAAGCAAGCTTACACTTCTACGACGAAGGACTCAAGCTTATTTAATACATCCTCCTGATCACTTCCATCAGCTTGCAATACAATGGTCTCCCCAGACCCAACCGCTAAACTCATTAGCCCCATGATACTCTTTGCATTGACCCGTTTCCCATTCTTCTCTATAAACACGTCAGATGCAAAGCGATTGGCTTCTTGTACAAACAAGGCTGCCGGTCGCGCTTGTAACCCTGTCTTTAATTGAACTGTTACGGTTCTTTCTACCAAACCGCATCCTCCTCTCCCCATCCAATGTCCCACATAAGAAAGCGTTACCATCTTATAGACAAAGGAACGCTTCAGCAGCTGAAGCGTTCGATAATATGATTTATTATATCATGCGAAGATTGAAAAAGGAACGTATTAAGATTCCTTTCCAATCAGTTCACCTTTTCTTATTTTTTCTGCGTATTCATCGATTTTCCTTAACCGATGATTGATACCGGATTTACTAATTTTTGAAGTCATCATCTCGCCCAGTTCTTTCAGTGTCACATCTTGGTGTTCGACTCGCAGAACGGCAAGTTCACGAAGTTTGTCTGGTAAGATTTCTAAACCTACTGTCTGTTCAATAAATTTAATGTTCTCAACTTGACGAAAGGCTGCACCAATTGTCTTATTTAAGTTAGCTGTCTCGCAATTAACTAGTCGGTTCACAGAATTTCGCATGTCGCGCATAATTCGAACATCCTCAAACTTTAACAACGCTTGGTGTCCACCAATGATATTCAGCAATTCCGTAATTTTCTCTGCTTCTTTCAAATAGACAATGTACCCCTTCTTACGCTCAAGCATTCTTGCATGAAGGTCAAATGAGTTCATCAAATCATGAAGAGACTCATTGTGGTCTTCATAGAAATTAAAGATCTCAAGATGATAGGAGGAGGTCTCAGGATTATTAACGGAACCTCCTGCCATAAAGGCTCCACGTAAGTAAGAGCGACGGCAGCATTCTTTCTCAAGATATTTCTCGGAGATTGTACGGACAATTGTGAACGGCTCTTTCAAGATTTCTAAGTCTATGAGAAGCTGACGAACATCTTGTTTCATACGTACAATGTAGACGTTATTCTTCTTTAATCTCATCTTCTTTCGAACAAGAAGCTCAACCGGATACGCATACATTGTCTTTACTAGCGTGTAAATACGTCTAGCGATCGCGGCGTTTTCTGTTTGCACATCAAGCATATACTGCCGATTTGAGAAAGAAACGGAACCGTTCATCCTAATAAGGGCTGCTAATTCTGACTGCTTACAGCACGGGTCAAGTTCAATATTCGTTAATTCCTTCTTTGTCTCCGATGCAAAAGACATCCAATCACCTCCTCTTCTTTGGCAGTTTTATTTCATTTATTTCGAGATTAGTGAATAAAGCAGCTTCGACACTTTATCCGTATCGTGACGGAGCGTATGCTTGGAATAATCGATAATATCTTCCTCAATTAACTCAATTCCCATAGACGAAAGACGATCAATGTCATTCTTCACTGGAATCGCGTGCTCCTCGGCGTACACCTTTTGGATTTGTTCATCAATTGGCTGATTGTGTACAAGGATGGAATGAAGACAACCTTCACCAATATGATCCACGATCGCCTGAACATGATCCGCAGCCGTATAGCCAGTCGTCTCCCCAAGCTGAGTCATCACATTGCATACGTAAACAACCTTGCCATGTGTTTCACGTAATGCATCTGTAATTTGAGAAACAATTAAGTTTGGCAACGTACTTGTATACAGACTGCCAGGTGCAATGACAATCAAATCAGCTTCTTTAACTGCATTAACCGCCTCGGCTAATGGCACGAGTGGTTGCGGGCTAAGAAACACGCGTTTGATTCGCTTATTTGTTAAGGGAATTTTAGATTCACCAGACACTATTGTACCATCCATCATCTCTGCGTGAAGATGCAGATTTTGGTTAGCAATTGGTAATATTTCACCTTTCACATTTAAAACCCGAGAGATTTCTTTAATTCCATGGTAGAAATCTCCTGTTAACGACGTCATCGCTGCAAGCAGTAGGTTCCCCATGGAATGTCCAGAAAGTCCATTCCCGTTCGAGAACCGGTGCTGGAAAAGGTCAAGCAGCATCGGCTCGGTATCGGACAAAGCAGCGATTACGTTACGAATATCCCCAGGAGCCGGCATTTTTAACTCGTTGCGTAACCTGCCTGAGCTCCCCCCATCATCAGCGACCGTTACGATTGCCGTTAAATCAACAGGGTAGTCCTTTAAGCCACGAAGCAGCACGGGCATTCCTGTGCCGCCCCCAATCACAACGACATTCGGTTTGTTTGTTTGAGCCATGAATTATTTTCCCTTTCTTTTGTCTATATCCCGGTGTGTTACATGAGTGATATAGTCTTTAGAATAGTGCTTCGCAATATGCTCTGCAATGGCTACAGAACGGTGTTGTCCTCCAGTACATCCAATAGCAATCACCAGCTGGCTTTTGCCTTCCCGCTTGTAGTGAGGGAGCATGAATGTGAGTAAATCTAGGAGTTTCTCCATGAATCTTTGTGTCTCATTCCACTTGAAGACATAGGAGGAGACTTCATTCGTCAAACCTGTTAACGGTCTCATTTGTTCCACGTAGTGTGGGTTTGGTAAGAAACGAACATCATAGACGAGGTCTGCATCAATTGGCAGCCCATACTTAAACCCAAATGAAACGACTTGAACAGAAAAGACTTGTTGAGTCTTTTCTGAGTAGGAGTGGATGATCTTCTCTCTCAAATCTCTTGGTTTAATTGTGGATGTATCGATAATCTCTTGAGCTCGTCCCCTCAATTCATCTAATAAATAACGTTCCTGTTTAATTCCTTCTAAGGGGAGGCCTTCTGGTGCAAGCGGGTGAGAACGTCGGCTCTCTTTGTAACGAGAGACAAGAACCTCATCTTTCGCATCTAAGAATAGGATATGCTCAGATAACCATTTTTCTTCTCCTAATCGGTCTAAAGCTTCAAACATGGAATCAAAGAACTCTCTGCCCCTTAAATCCATCACTAAGGCAACCTTCTGAATATTGTTTGATGAATCTTTCATTAAATCTAGAAACTTAGGCAGCAACGCTGGTGGCAGATTATCGACACAGAAGAAACCTAAATCTTCAAAGCTTTGCACAGCAACTGTCTTACCTGCTCCAGACATTCCTGTAATTATTACGAGTTGTGTTTCATGTGTTTCTTCAGCCATCAGCCATCCGCTCCCCTTTTACTATTTTATGAATCTGCATTTGCATCTAACCGTACATGAAGTAATTCAAAATCTTGTGTATAAGTAAATGTGGCATACAAAATGCCGGTGTGATTCAGAATATGTTTCAAATAATAACGGTCGCCTCCAGCCATTGGCTTTGAGAGAACGTCACTCAACTTCGTCCACTCTAACTCTCCTTCTTCGCTAACAGACTTCAACGTTCCTGCATAGGATTCAGAGTAGAATGTGAACATCATCCATTCTCGAACAACCTCATCCCCTTCCTTCATTACGAACGTAAACACGCCTCGCAATTCAGGGTCGGCTACCTGTAAGCCCGTCTCTTCGAAGAACTCGCGTTGAGCAGTTTCCATTACGTGCTCCCCAGGTTCCATCTTCCCACCTGGCGCCACATACCAGCCTCTTCTGGGCTTCTTAAGTAACAGTACTTCATCTTCTGATTTCAATATACAATTTGCAACTCGTTGCATCTCGTCACCCCTCTGTCTACGCGTCTTGAGGTCTTACTTCTATTATACAATGAAGATTTCAACCTCTACAATCCAACTTTCCGTACATGACCCAGTCCAACAATCATTCCTATAGGGTTGAGCGTTGAACAACCAATCCCACAAAAAAATGCACAGGCGACTATCATTCGCCTGTGCCAAGTGTATTTATAAAGGGGGTCAATTAGTTACTTTCAGTATACCCCAAAATTGCCTTGAATGTGTTACAGCACAGTTAAAATGCAATTACGTGTTTGTTACGAGGTCACTCAGTACCGTTTACCCGTTAATTTCTTCAAGCAGATTCTCGATATAGTGTTGAGCCGCTTGAGCTGCAATACTACCATCACCTGTTGCCGTTACGATTTGACGAAGTTCTTTCTCACGGATATCGCCTGCAGCGAAGATTCCAGGAACTTTCGTTTCCATCTTTTCATTTGTTTCAATATAGCCATTTTCGTTCGTGATCCCTAGAGATTTGAATGGCTCGCTCAATGGAATGAGACCGATATAAATGAAGACACCATCAATTGGCTTATCATACTCTTCACCAGTCTTGTTGTTGTAAAGTGTAACGCTACCTACTTTACCATTCTCTTCGTTAATCTTCTGAGCTTCTGTATTCCAAATGAAATCAATCTTCTCATTATCAAATGCACGGTCTTGAAGGATCTTCTGAGCGCGCAATTGATCACGACGGTGAACGATGGTTACGTTCTCAGCAAAGCGAGTAAGGTAAACGCCTTCCTCAACTGCAGAGTCACCGCCTCCGATGACAACAAGGTTCTTATTCTTGAAGAATGCGCCGTCACATACTGCACAATAAGAAACACCACGGCCACCAAGTTCTTTCTCACCTGGAATACCAATTTCTTTATACTTTGCACCTGTACCGATAATGATTGCACGTGTTTTAAACTCTTTATTACCGGCTTTTACAGTTTTGTATTCTTTCCCATCTATGATCTCTTTAATGTCACCGTACGCATATTCAGCACCGAATTTCTTCGCGTGGTCAAACATTTTATTAGAAAGATCTGGTCCTAGGATACTTTCATAACCAGGATAGTTCTCTACGTCTTCTGTGTTTGCCATTTGTCCGCCTGGAATGCCACGTTCGATCATAAGGGTATCTAAATTAGCGCGGGAAGCGTACACAGCTGCTGTCATACCCGCTGGTCCTGCCCCTGCGATAATCACGTCATAAATACGTTCTTCTGTCACTACCCTCAACCCCTTTTCTTTGTTGTACTTTCATTTCTTTTAACTATATCCTAATAAAAATGTTAACGGACCGTCTATCGATTTGCTCATATCAGGTCGACACCTTTAATAGTTCCACGGCCCGCCTTGTTCCGAGAGGTGCGGGTGCTTGCGACAGCCCTCTTCCCAAAGGCTAAGCGCTCCGGAAGGGTCCCCCATGTGGTAAAGGGTAATGCTATACCATTTATAATAAGCGACATGACCTTTAAGTTTACTCTTTGAGACATTGTTAAAGCGTTCATGTGCTTCTTTGTATTGTCCGACTTGAGCAAGCGTAGTAGCTACGCGAAGCTTTTGCTGTTCATGGATAGGATATACATTTAACAGCGTGTGTATGTGTGGCGTAGCCTTCTCGTTCTCCTCACGTTTATGATAGAACAGCGCTAAGTTGCACACAGACAATAATGAATTAGGTTCTTGCTCCAAGCTCTGCTCCTCAAGCGCGATGGCCTCTGATTCACTTCCTTGTTGGAACAACGCATGAGCATAGTCGTGCTTGGCCAATGTATAGGAAGGAAAGAGACGAATCATATCTTCAAGTAGCGGCATAGCTTTATCCCACTCCAAACGCTCTTGATAATAGAATGCAGACTCTTGATAAGCCATTAACTCATCTTCTTCTTCAAACGCCCAATCTTCTTCCTCATCTTCTTCTATATCAAGAACCGTAAGCAGTTGCTCTGCTTCTTCTTTGAAATCTCCATTTGGAGCTTTTTGAATATAGTCTCTTGCATATTTCATCGCGTCTTGGAATAAACCAAGATGCGCATAGTTGTTCGCAATTAAATAATAGCAATCTACGTAGTCGTGACCAAATTTCGCTAACACGTTCGTTAATACTTCATTCGCTTGATGGTACTCGCCTGTCTCTGTATAAATAACAGAAAGCTGACATTGGTATAACGGCTCCTCAGGAACGAGTTCAACGGCACGCTTTAACCACTTCACAGCTTTCGTAAAATGTCTTTTTTTAAACGCTTGTACACCTTTAGAAAAATAGAAGTCTCCCTCAGGTCGAAACGGGATGACCTTCTCTTCTGACGAATGGTCTATGCTTGTTGTTTGCATTTAGGTCCTCCTATTCTTAGAACCAAAACAGTCCTAGAGCAGTATACCATAAATGTAAATACCCATGTAGAGGAAATGCCGTAATTATCCAAACTTTTGTCAGGTGTTCTCATAAGGTAACCCCCTCTATTTCCATAGAGGGGGTTGGTTTATTTCTTCTGATGACGTTGCTCTAATGCACGTAGTACTTCGTCGAATGGAAGGCCTTGATTTGTAAGTAACATGAGCGTATGGAACAGGAGGTCTGCTGTTTCCCATGTAAGTTCTTCATTGTCATTATTCTTCGCTGCAATGATGACTTCCCCGGCTTCTTCGCCCACTTTCTTCAGAATTCGGTCAACGCCTTCTTGGAATAGGGAAGACGTGTAAGAACCTTCTGGTAAGGTCGCTTTCCGCTCAGCCAGAACAGACTGTAGCTCATCTAGAATTTGATAACGCTGTTCCTTAGGTTGGGTCTCTTCTCCATAAACCACCTCATGAAAACAGCTATAGCTTCCAGTGTGGCAAGCAGGTCCACTAGGAATAACTTGTAGAAGTATGGCATCTTGGTCACAGTCATACGTCATGGTCTGAACCGACTGCGTATTCCCAGACGTCGCACCCTTATGCCACAGTTCCTGACGGGAACGACTGTATAAGACAGTTTCTCCTGTCGCCACGGTTTGTTCAATCGCCTCTTTATTCATATAAGCGAGAGTAAGTACTTCCTTACTCATCGCATCTTGAATAATCGCTGGGACAAGTCCCTGATCATCAAATTTCACATCTTCTAGTTTCATCTCACGTGCACCCCATTTTCTTTTAGAACTTGTTTCACTGACTCTACACTCGTTTCTTTATAGTGGAAAATGGATGCAGCAAGGGCAGCATCCGCTCGATTATGTTGAAATACGTCTACAAAATGGTCCGCATTCCCAGCGCCACCTGAAGCGATGACCGGAATTCCAACCACTTGTTGAACGGTTTCAAGCAACCCAGAATCAAAGCCTGTCTTCTCACCATCACGGTCCATACTCGTTACCAAGAGTTCGCCCGCTCCACGTCGCTCTACTTCCTGGGCCCAATCGGTGACAAGCCATTCCGTTGGACGACGCCCTCCATGAGTATATACCCGATACGTCCCCACTTCTTCATCGTATTTCGCATCAATAGCCACGACAATACATTGGGAGCCGAAATAATTAGCCCCTTCCGTCACAAGCTCAGGGGAACGAACCGCTGCTGAATTCAAGGAGACCTTGTCCGCTCCGGCACGGAGAATGGATTTCATATCTTCTAAAGAACCAATCCCTCCTCCAACTGTAAAGGGGATGGCAAGGGTAGCTGCCACTTCACGAACCATTTCAACCATTGTTTTACGCCCTTCATGGGTAGCTGAGATATCAAGGAAAACCAATTCGTCGGCACCTTGTTCATCGTATACCTTTGCCAACTCAACAGGATCACCAGCATCTCGTAAGGAAAGAAACTGGATCCCTTTGACGACTCGGCCTTCTTTCACATCTAAGCATGGAATGATTCGTTTCGTTAGCATGAGCCATCCACCTCTTCTAGCGCCTGTTGTAAATTCAACTCATTTGTATAGATGGCTTTTCCTACGATTGCGCCACCTACGCCGTCTGAAGCGTAACGTTTTAGCTCTTGCAAATCTTCAATATGACGTACGCCACCTGAGGCAATAATTTCTTTGCCACTTTCTTTCGCTAAGTTGACAATCGCTTCTGTACTTGGACCGCTCATCATGCCGTCTTTCGCGATGTCAGTGAATATAAACGTCTCGACTCCTGCCTCGGCAAAGTAGTTCGCCACATCAGCAATCGATTTCGTAGAATTAGTGAGCCATCCTTCTGTTGCCACATATCCATCTCTTGCATCGATCCCAATTGCAATTTTACTTCCATAGATGGAGACAAGCTCTTTCGTCAGCTCAGGGTTCGTAATAGCTAGGCTTCCAATAATGACTCGGTCCACTCCGTTATCCAGGTAATAACGAACATCCTCCTCTGTACGAATGCCGCCACCCATCTGTACATTAATATCCAATTGCTGTGCTACTTGTACAATATGACTCGCATTCACACGTTTGCCATCCCGAGCGCCATCTAGGTCTACCATGTGTACCCACTTTGATCCTTGTTCTGAGAACCCTCTCGCCACGTCTATTGGTGAATCCCCATAAATGGTTTCACGGTTAAAGTCCCCTTGCATGAGGCGAACACATTTCCCTCCACGTAAATCAATTGCTGGATAGATCGTAAATTGCGCCATCCTTACACCCCTCTCTCCGTTTGTTCTGTCACGTATTCACAAAAGTTCTTTAAGATTTTCATGCCTGTTGGACCACTTTTCTCAGGGTGAAATTGCGTTCCAAATACATGGCCTTTTCCGACGACAGCTGGAACGGTCGTCTCGTAATCCGCACTTGCAATGACAACCTCATCATCTTCTGTTGTTAGATAGTAAGAATGTACAAAATAGACATAGCCGTCTTCTATCCCATTTAATAACACGGAAGATGGATGACGCTGATCGAGGTGATTCCATCCCATATGAGGCACTTTAAACATTTCCCCGCTTGCATTCTCTCCTTCGAACCGTACAATACGCCCCGGTAATAAACCTAATCCAGTTGTACTTGTGTTCTCGTCGCTCTCATCGAAGAGCAATTGCATCCCTAAGCAAATGCCAAGCAAGGGCGTTCCTTGTTCTACCTTTCGTTGCACAAGTTCTTTCAATCCCGTCTCGTTAAGTGCCTTCATTGCATCAGGAAAGGCACCTACACCAGGAAGCACTAACCCATCGCAACGCTCGAGCACTTCTTTCCGATCGGTTACTGTCGCTTCAACATCGAGGCGATCTAGTGCTTTTAAGACGCTGAATAAATTCCCCATTCCATAATCAATAACACCTATCATCTACAAACTTCCCTTCGTCGACATGATTCCTGTGATTCGAGGGTCGATTTGAGTTGCCTCATCAAGCGCGCGAGCTGTCGCTTTGAACATTGCCTCGATTATGTGATGGGTGTTGGACCCATGATGCACGACGATATGAAGGTTCATTCGAGCTTCCAAAGCTAGCTTCCAGAAGAATTCATGAACGTTTTCTGTGTCAAAGGTGCCGACTTTCTGAGCAGGCAAGTCTGCTTTAAATTCAAGGTGTGGGCGGTCACTTAAATCTATAGCAACGGTCACAAGCGTTTCATCCATTGGCAATGTGAAGGAACCATACCGTTTAATACCCGCTTTATCGCCAATCGCCTCCGAAAGCGCTTGGCCGAGTACAATACCGATATCTTCTGTTAAATGGTGATCATCGACTTCAACATCCCCGCGACCTTTCACATTCAGATCAAAGAAGCCATGCTTCTTAAATAAATCGAGCATATGAGCTAGAAATGGCACTTCCACGTCTATTTCACCTTTCCCCGTACCATCGATTGCTAAAGAAAGGTCGATTGATGTCTCTCCAGTTGTCCTAGATTTCTCACTAACTCTATTTTCACCCATTATGCATCGTTCTCCTTCCGTGTCTCTACTGCTCGAGCGTGCCCCTCTAAACCTTCAAGTCTCGCAAAGCGGGCAATCTTCTCGTAATTCTCATTATAAGCGGCTTGACTATAAGCAATCACACTCGATTTCTTAACAAAGTCATCTACGTTCAATGGACTTGAGAACCGTGCTGTTCCGCTCGTTGGCAACACATGATTGGGACCTGCAAAATAGTCACCAATTGGTTCTGAACTATATCGACCAAGGAAGATGGCACCCGCATGTTTTACTTTCCCTAACCACTCAAACGGATTCTCTGTTAGAACTTCTAAGTGCTCAGGAGCGAGCTCATTCACGACATCTATTCCTTCAGTCAATGTGTTGCAAAGAACAATACCACCATACTCCTCAATGCTTTTTCGCGCGATTGCTGCTCGTGGTAATATGGCAAGCTGTGATTCGACTTGTTCTTTAACCGCTTGAGCCAATAACTCTGAATCCGTGACGAGTACACTCGAAGAACGCGCATCATGCTCCGCTTGAGATAGTAGATCAGCAGCGACCTCATCCGCATTTGCAGAACGGTCGGCGAACACGACAATTTCACTAGGACCCGCAATCATGTCAATATCAACGCGTCCATACACATGTTGCTTCGCTAAGGCGACGTACACATTTCCAGGACCTGTAATCTTATGCACGCGAGGAATCGTTTCCGTACCGTACGCTAGCGCTGCAACCGCCTGTGCACCACCAACCTTATACACTTCCGTAACGCCTGCAAGTTGTGCTGCAACAAGAACTCCAGCAGGGATGACCCCTTCAGAGGATGGAGGAGTTACAATTGCGATTCGTTCCACTCCTGCAACGACAGCAGGGATGACGTTCATAAATACAGAAGATGGGTAAGCTGCAGTTCCACCAGGTACATACACACCTACCGCCTCGAGAGGGGTAACCTTCTGACCGAGTATAGTTCCATTTTCTTGAGTATCCATCCAAGAGGTTCGGGTTTGTTTCTCGTGAAAGGCACGAATATTCTCAGCCGCTTCTTTAAGGATGCTGACTTCTTCTTGATCTAACTGTTGCCAAGCCACTTGGAACTCTTCATCTGTTACCAGAAGCTGATTTAATCGAGCACCATCTAATTGTTCGGTGTAAGAGAAGAGAGCCTTGTCCCCTTGCTCCTTCACATCGTTAATTATGGTTTGAACGGTTTCCCTTTGTGCTTCTGTCCCGCTGTCCACATTTCGAATCAAGGACCCTAATTCATTTGAAGATAATAGTTGCACGTTTATCACCTCTTACACTTGTTTACTTAAGCGTTGTATTAGTGGATCTATCGTTTGACTCTTCATTCGATAACTAACCGGATTCACGATAAAGCGTGAAGTAATATCTACAATCTTCTCATATTCAACCAACCCATTTTCTTTAAGTGTTGCACCAGAAGATACGATATCCACAATGCGGTCGGTTAGACCAATGAGTGGGGCAAGTTCAATTGAACCGTTTAACGGGACGATTTCGATTTGCTCACCTTGTTCTCTGAAATATTCAGAAGCCACCCTCGGATACTTCGTCGCAATCTTAGGAGCGATTTTACTTAACGGTTTATCCGGTAAGCCTGCTACGGCTAGGTAGCATGGACTAATCTTTAAATCAAGCACCTCATAGACATCACGATTCTGCTCCAATAGCACGTCCTTACCTGCTATCCCGCAATCTGCGGCACCATACTCCACATACGTCACGACGTCCATCGGCTTCGCCAACATCACGCGTATCTTATGCTCTTCAAAGTCGAAAATGAGCTTACGAGAATCGTCTAAGTCTGTTATATCATAACCGGCCCCTTTCAATAACTCTGCAGCTTCGTTGTAGATTCTTCCTTTAGGCATCGCAATGGTTAACCAATCACTCATTCTGATTCCCCTCCTCGACGAACATTGATGACTGTTGCATATCGGTTCGTAAATTGCTCGAGGTCATCGACTTCTCGAATATGCTGCAACGTCGCAACTTCCCCTTTACCACGAAGTTGTTGGGCTGTCTCTACAGCTTCACTGAAATATTCATCATCAAATAAAACAATCGTTCCATGTTTTTGACCGTTCTCTTTGTCAAGCGCCTCCACAAGCCGGTCCAGTCGTACGGCGAATCCTGTTGCAGACGCCTCAGATTGGAATGCAGGCAGCAACTGATCATAACGACCTCCGTTGCAAAGCAACGCACCTATACGTGGTGCATATCCCTCAAATAGAATGCCAGTGTAATAGTTCATGTGACTAATAAGATTTAAATCGTAAGAGACATATTCACTGACCCCATACTGTTCAAGCAATTCATCAAGCTTTATTAATTCGTCAATTGTAGATTTAGAAGATTCATTATTCGTTAGCTCTTTCGCATCCTCTAACCTCGTACGGTTCCCTCTCAAGGAAAGCAGTCCTTGCAGTGTTTCTTTATCACGGTCTGCTATTCCTGAATCATTGACCGCTTGCTGGAAGCCTACATAGTTCTTCTGATATAAATAACGGAGAAATACGTCTCCATCTTCCTCGTTCTCAAATATTTCATTTAATAACCCTTTGACGAAGCCAATGTGACCTATCGTTAGCTGAAATTCCTCAAGTCCTGCCGCTTTCAGAGCCTCAATCTGTAGAGAAATGACTTCTGCATCTGCATAGACAGAATCTTCTCCGATATATTCAATTCCAACCTGGTCAAACTGAGCTGGCTTTCCACCCTCAATTTGTTGAGCACGAAATACAGGTCCAGAGTAAGCTAAGCGAATTGGATATCCATTCTCCTTTAGCTGTGAAGCGGCCACTCTTGCAATCGGTGCAGTTAAATCTGGACGAAGGACAAGCGTATGGCCTTGCTGGTCTAACAATTTAAACAGCTGGGTTTCATCAATTGCACTCGCTTCCCCAACCGTATCTAAGTATTCTAGCATTGGCGTATCAAGGAATTGGTACCCCCAAGTCGTCATAGTTTCCGTTAAAGCTTGCTCAGACTTTTGCTTCTGCTCATAGAAAAAAGGAAGCGTATCCCTCATTCCAAGCGGTTTCTCAAACGTTAAACGATTTCCCATTCGTGCATCTCCCTTCCCACATCACTGGTGCAGTAATTGTCCGAATCCTTTAGTTCGCTAATATGTTAACATGCTAACATGATGAAGATACCTCGTCAATTCAAAACCATTCACTATGTGCAAATGCAACTGGGATCCGCCTACATAGATATAAAAACCCCCTTGCTGATTTGAACCAGCAAGGGGGTTTTAGTACTGTTTTCTTACCCGATATAAAGCATCTAATACAGAAAGGAACAGCAGCAGTTCGTCCTCCATTCGCCCATTGATGTATCGGTCAATCAAATACCCACTATATCGTTCGAAAGGCCGTGGGTTTTCGAGTGGAATGCCGTCTCTTTTAAGTTTTAGCGCTGTAATTCCATCGGGCGTGTCAACTGATATGTAGTCAAGGTCTCCACCACTATTAGCCTGCCAGCGTAAATCATTACCCTTATATAGTAAAAGCTGAAACTCTTTTTTCTTTTCTTGGAGAATCTCAAACACTTTCTGGTCTTCATCATTATAGATAACGAAATTGGCTTTGAAGCCTTGTTTCTTATAGATGGTATAGTGAGCACCTGTCTGGTCTTGTATAAATTCATACGTCACAGGCCACCAATTGCCTCCATTACCACCTTGAGTCATGGAGGCAATTAATGAAGATGCCACCTCATTCTTAACAGATAGCGGTCGGCACCAATAGGTAAAGTAAGCACGTTCATGTAAATTATATAATCGAGTATGACCAGCTTCATTCTTTAGATACATTCGAGCTGGCCATTCGTCTCCATCCGCTACCATAAACGATTGCTTAGGTAGAGATGACGGAGAGGCTTTATAAATTTCATAAAGAACCACGGTAAGTTTCAATCCACCTATGATCCATAATAGCATGGCTGGATATTGGACCTGCCCCCAATTAAACCATGGGAGTAAGGCCCCCAAGGCGACAATGCCCCCCACCATCACAATCACACTTCCAGATACGAGTTTACGCTTTCGATCTATGCTTTCGATCTCATCCATTTTAGCCAAACTCAACCCCTCCTGCCTACTATACGACAGAAGGCTGGAAATCGTTTCATGTTTATTTCCATCCCCAACCATCTGGGAGGAGCAAATATAGATTGAGAACGATCAAGAGAAAGGTAATCAACCTCTCAGCTGTAGAACCTGTCTTGAACGTCACGAAGAATTTATAATACGTCTTACTAAAGGGGTAAAATAACGGAATACCCCTCTTCGTAATATAATCCCCTAGTAAATGAGAAAGCACCCCGACGAAGAAACCGAGTAAGTAGAGCCAATACACCTCGAAGTACCAATACATAAATAAGCCATACCCACCTACAAGTGCAAGAAATAATAACGAGTGAGTAAACTTCCGATGCCCTTTAAAGACAAACAATAAGGGAAACAGAAGAATGGCATAGAAGCGATATTCTCCTACAAGTTGGATCATGCCTTCAGGATAGAATACCCACATTAAATAAGCGACAATCAAGAGCAAGAATCCAACGTTCCAGAATAACCTCCCAAGCTTTGATGTTGGCGTATCTATGTCAGGAAATAATGAGCCTACTAAGACAACCACTATGAAAATAAAGGTGGTTAAGAATGAATCCGGCGTATAGTCGATGAGCTGGAAACCCGTTATGGTTGCAATCCCTGCAGTTAAGCCTAGTACTTGATGACTTGTTGCTTCCATTTCCATCACGACCTTTATGTAAGATAGCCTCATTATCTCACAAAACGTTTCCAATCGCATGCATGAAAGAGAACGTTTGTTTCCACATTTAACGAGAACGAATAGAACGATTTCGGTAGGATTGAATTCATCTATGCTTGTTATGGGCAGTAACCAAAAACTTTTGGGAGTGAAGATAGATTCATCTCTTCTTTAGAAAGTACATCGTTTCCCTTCAATCAGGTCCTAACATTCTTACGTCTCTAATTTATAAATAAGCGTACTTGTTTAAGGTGCAAAAAAACATGATGGTCTGTTCTAGTTTCCATAGTAGGTCTGACTAGGGGATGGCGAGACTCCCACGGGATAATGAGCCTAGGGGAGACCCCGGAAAGCGCGAGTAGCGATTGAGGAGGCTTCCCAGCTCCCCGTAGGAAAGCGAGTCGTCCCCTAGTCAGACCTAGTACCACATAAATACAGACCATGCTCAACCCACACTTACTTTGTCCACAACACAGACCAATCAAAAAAACTCCGCCAAACTGAATGTCCGACGGAGTTTATACTTAGCTTTATTGATTAAGAAGCTTCAGATTGAGATACACCTTTCTTAGCGTCGATTGGTGTGACAGCTTCTTCAAGCAATACGTCCAGCTGATGCGTGTACGTTTCTTGTTGCTCTTCAGTCCAGTTAAGCACTTCACTCATATAACGAATGACACTCTCTTTGTGAAGGTGTACCCAGTGGATATCGAAGAACAGTGCTGCAGAGCGACGCACGAAGAAATCGACAGGCTTATACGTAAGCTCTTCCTCTAAAGCGTACGTAACCATAGCGAAGACTACCGGATCAATATCATGTTTCTTCGCTTCTTCTTTACGGTTCTCGTAACGATTATACACATGATCCACGTTGCCACCGTAAAGTTGGATGAGGCGTCTTGCTTGGTCTTCACCCATGCCTAGCCCTTTTCCTTCTTCAACCTTACGTTCCATGAAGCGCTTAAAGCCTTTCGAACCACCTACATCTCCACCAGAGATTGGCATGTTTTTCGTTTGTGACTTGCCATACGTTTTGCCATTCTCAGATGACAATTCGCTCGTCACTTGGTTTATAACGCTCTCAGCCATTTTTCTGTAGCCAGTTAACTTACCGCCAGCGATTGAAATAAGACCGGAATCAGAGGTGAAAATCTCATCCTTACGAGAGATCTCAGAAGGGTCTTTCCCTTGTTCATAAATTAACGGACGAAGCCCTGACCAGCTTGATTCTACATCTTCTTTAGTAATGTTTAAGCCCGGGAACATGTAATCGATTGATTTCAACACGTAATCCCTGTCATCTGTTGTCATCGTTGGATGGGAGATATCGCCTTCATACACAGTATCCGTTGTTCCTACATACGTCTTGCCATCACGCGGGATTGCGAATACCATACGGCCATCTGGCGTATCAAAGTATACAGCCTGACGTAGTGGGAATGTCTGCTGGTCGAATACAAGGTGAATTCCCTTCGTTAAACGCAGCTGTTTCCCTTTCTTGGAACCGTCCATATCACGTAGCGTATCGACCCATGGGCCGCCGGCGTTTACAATTTTCTGCGCATAAAGAAGGTGGTGCTCACCAGAGATCTGGTCTTCCACTTTCACACCTACTACTTTCCCTTGTTCATAGATGAAATCTACAACTTTCGCATAGTTCAACGCATGTGCTCCGTTCTCCACTGCTTTCTTCATTACGTCTAATGTTAGACGAGCATCATCCGTACGATATTCTACGTAATAGCCGCCGCCTTTAAGTCCCTCTTGCTTCACAAGTGGTTCACGATCAATTGTTTCCTCTGGACTTAACATTTTTCTGCGTTCTGATTTCTTAACGCCAGCTAAATAGTCGTATACACGCAAGCCAATGTTCGTACTAAATGGGCCGAAGTTTCCGCCCTTATGGAAAGGAAGCAACATCCATTCTGGAGTTGTCACGTGTGGACCATTTTCATATACGATTTCACGTTCTTTCCCTACTTCTGCTACCATCTTCACTTCAAATTGTTTCAGATAACGAAGTCCGCCGTGCACGAGCTTCGTAGAGCGGCTTGACGTCCCCGCCGCAAAGTCCTGCATTTCAATAACCCCTGTATTTAAACCTCTTGTTACACCATCAAGCGTAATTCCAGCGCCTGTGATGCCTCCCCCAATAACGAGTACATCTAGGGTAGAGGCTTTCATGTTTTGATATACTTTAGAACGATCGAAGCTAGAAAAAGTTTTTGTCATGATTCTCTCTCCTTTTTTGTTCGGTTTCTAACGCTGTCCACTTTCCTATACCCAACATTGAACAGGATTATCCACGTTTCGGCGCATAAAAAAAGAGACCACAAACGCTCCTAAGATATTACACTTAGGACGCTGTGGTCTCTCCGTTACTCCAAACCGAACTTATTAACTTACCTTTACTATACCATACCGTGATACAAAAAGATACGGTTATGCATTATTTAAAAGCCCGAGTTGCTTGGACCGCTTTACGCCATCCGTTGTAAAGCTCTTCACGCTCGGAATCTTCTCGTTCTGGTTTGAACGTTTTGTCTTTCTCCCACAAGTTCTTAATATCTTCTTTGCTGTCCCAATATCCAACAGCAATACCCGCTAAGAATGCAGCTCCGAGTGCGGTAGTTTCATTAATAACAGGGCGGTCTACTTCTACCCCTAGCATGTCACTTTGGAACTGCATAAGGAAATCATTCTTAACAACGCCGCCGTCAACACGAAGGGTCTTCAGTTGAATTCCAGAATCATTTACCATTGCATCGACTACGTCACGAGTTTGATAGGCTAAGGACTCAAGTGTGGCACGTACGAAATGTTCTTTCGATGTCCCTCTAGTTATACCAAATACAGCTCCACGCGCATCGCTATCCCAGTAAGGAGTACCGAGACCAACAAATGCGGGCACGACATAGACACCATCTGTCGTATCTACTTTCTTAGCATATTGCTCTGTATCTTGGGGATTATCAATCATACGCATCCCGTCGCGCAACCATTGAATGGCTGAACCCGCCACAAAGATACTCCCTTCTAATGTATATTCAACCTTCCCGTCTAACCCCCACGCAATGGATGTTAACAGGCCATGCTCAGAAGGAATTGGCTTCTCTCCTGTATTCATGAGCATGAAGCAACCCGTTCCGTATGTGTTCTTTGCCATGCCTTCTTCGAAACAAGCTTGACCGAATAACGCTGCGTGTTGGTCGCCTGCCACTCCAGCAATTGGAATTTCCTTGCCAAAGAAGTGATAGTCAATAGTGTGTGCATAGACTTCTGAAGATGGGCGAACATCTGGAAGCATCGATTTCGGTACATTTAGAATATCGAGTAACTCCTCATCCCACTTCAAGTCATAAATGTTGTACATGAGTGTACGAGATGCGTTTGAGTAATCGGTTACATGAGCTTTGCCACCGGAAAGCTTGTAAATCAGCCACGTATCAATTGTTCCAAATAACAGATCACCATTCTCCGCTTTCTCACGTGCACCTTCAACGTTATCAAGAATCCATTTCACTTTCGTTCCAGCAAAGTATGGATCTAGAAGCAAGCCCGTTTTATTTCTGAATGTATCCTGATACCCTTGTTCACGTAAGTCATTACAAATATCATTCGTTTGACGAGACTGCCATACAATCGCTTTGTAGATCGGACGGCCTGTATGCTTGTCCCAAACAACTGTAGTCTCCCGTTGATTGGTAATCCCGATTCCTGCAATTTGTTCGGCATCCACCTCAGACTTATTCAACACATCGGCAATACACGAAAGGATAGATGTCCAAATTTCACTCGCATCGTGTTCAACCCAGCCCGGCTTAGGAAAATACTGCTGGAACTCCTTCTGAGCTGACTCGACTACTTCCCCTTTTTGATTAAATAGAATGGCACGGGAACTTGTTGTTCCTTGGTCTAAAGATAAAATGTATTGTTGTGTCATATCGTTTCTCCTCCCCATTGATACAAATCCTTTTTGTCTACTTCCCATCTTTATGCTTCTTTAAGCTCTCGATTTGCTGCTGTAAATAATATTGCTAATACGACTCCAGATAAAGCCCAAAACATAAAGGTCACGTTGCCACGGAAAAATGCTTGGTAGAATAAGCCTCCGTAAACGCCTCCAATAATAGGGCCTAACAGCGGAATCCATGCATATCCCCAATCTGACGCCCCTTTACCAGGAATCGGTAGTAAGAAGTGGGCTAACCTTGGACCTAAGTCCCGTGCAGGGTTAATCGCATAGCCCGTTGTTCCGCCTAACGAGATTCCAATTGCAGTGATGAGCAATCCTACAATCAACGGGTTCATCCCTTGTGAAATCTCCGTTGCTCCAATAAACAGCAAGCCCATCACAAGAACAAAGGTTGCAATAATCTCACTAACTAAGTTGGATATAGGACTGCGAATGGCTGGGTCGGTCGAGAATACGGACAGCTTCGCCATAGGATCATCCGTCGCTTTCCAGTGTGGTAAGTAATGAAAGAACACGATGACCGCTCCGAGAAATGCACCGATGAATTGCGCAGTGATATAAGTAGGGACTTTACTCCAAGGGAAATCTCCTACAACTGCGAAACCTAGTGTAACGGCAGGGTTGATATGGGCACCTGTGAATTTACCTACAGCGTAAACCCCCATAGCAACTCCCAATCCCCATCCAATACTAACGAGAATCCAATCAGACCCTTCTGATTTGGTCTTCTTCAAAGCAACTCCTCCGACAACTCCTCCACCAAGGATGATGAGAATCATCGTTCCAATGAGTTCCCCCAAAAATTCTGGCATTCTTCTCCCCTCCTTTTGTTCCAAAAAAGAAAGAACTACACGACTCTACCCGCTTAGTCGAGTATGTATTCGTGTAGTTCTCCATATCTGTACTACATTGTGTTAACTTGTCATTAAAAATATTAATACGATTTGAAAACGGTGTCAATTTTTTTATTTTATTAATAATTCCAAAGCTCTCGGTCAGATGATGTAATCGCTACAGCCCCAGCATCTAAGGCGCGTGTGACATCTGCTTCTGTACGGAGTAACCCTCCAGCAATCAACGGGATGTCTAAACGATCTTTCAGCTCTTCAATCATATGAGGGATTATGCCTGGTAGCACTTCAACATAATCCGGTTGCGATTTCTCTATTAGACGTACATTGTGATTAATGGCATTTGAATCGAGTAGGAACAAACGCTGAACCGCTACAATGTTATGTTTTTTAGCTGTCGTAATGACGCTTGTACGAGTAGAAATCACCCCGTATGGCTTAATTTCTTGGCAGATGAACTCAGTCGCATATTCATCATTCTTTAATCCTTGTACAAGGTCCACATGGATAATTACTTTCTTGTTCGCCCTCTTCGCATAACGTACAACGTTCTTTAATTGTGATACCCGAACTTCTAATAAGATGATATATTCACACTCAAATTCAAGCAGCTTCTCAAAGTCTTTAAGTGATTTAGCTGCTGGTAACACTCCTGATAACCCCATCTTAAATCCCTCCAAAAAAACAGGACAATTACACATTGTCCTGTAGAAATTCATCCTCTTCCGTTCTTTGTTCCATTTGCTCTTTCGTATAGATCATTTTCATGGGATTGCCTCCTACGAAACATCCTGCTGGAACATCTTTATGTACAAGGGTACCTGCAGATACAATGGCTCGATCACCAATAGTAACGCCAGGAAGGATTGTAGTATTCGCGCCAACTAATACTTCATCTCCAATCCTTACATCCCCTAGTCGATATTCTTTAATCATATACTCATGAGCTAAGATGGTCGTATTATATCCAATCACACTATTTCGACCAACAGTTATTTTCTCAGGAAACATAATATCGAGCATGACCATAAGAGCGAATGCTGTATGTTCGCCAACTTCCATTCGTAATAGCCTACGGTACAACCAATTCTTCACCGGAAGAAAAGGCATGTACCTCCCCAATTGGATGACGATAAAGTTCTTAGCGACTTTCCAGAAGGGGACGGTTTTATAGATTTGCCATAGGGAATTGGCCTCTTCCACCCGATAACGGACGGTTTTCCTCATGCCATCACTCCGTTACAACTTTAAGAATATCACTCATATGTTCAAGCATGTAATCTGGATTCAAGTCTTCAAGCGTCTTTCTTCCTTTAACGGTCCAAGCCACACCTGCAGTTTTCGTTCCTGCATTTTGTCCAGCTTCAATATCGTGTGTATTGTCACCGACCATGATGGTTTCAGCAGGAGTCGCACCCAGTTCAATCATGGCTTTCATAATTGGCTCAGGATGAGGTTTAGCATGGGTAACGTCATCTAAGGTAACCACCACCTCGAATAACCCTTCTAACTTCGTTAAAGAAAGTCCCATATCAACCGTATCACGGAGTTTGGTCGTCACGATCCCTAGACGATATCCTTTCTCCTTGAGCGTCGTGATGGCTTCCACCACTCCGTCATAGGCTTTCACATAATCATCATGGTTCTTCTGATTATGCGTTCGATACGTGTTCATCATTTCATCTACGTCTTCATCTGGATTCATCGTCTTTAAACTTTCTGTTAATGGAGGTCCGATAAATTTAAGAACATCTTCACGTTTGTACTGTCCAGGTGCATACGTATTTGCTGTATGCAAGAATGAAGCAATAATTAATTCGTTTGTATCAATTAACGTTCCATCTAAATCAAAGAGTAGGGTATGAATGGTCATAAGATGCATCCTTTCGTTTTGTGAAAAATCTGTTCCATATGAACCCAACAATTGCGGTCAGTACAATTGCAGTCGTTAGTCGAATGACTAGCAACGGCCATATAGGGATCCCTAACGGTATGAAGATGAGTGTGTCTTCCACAACCGCATGGCACGATACAAGGAAAATTAGTGACAAGTACATATCTTTCCTCGAAACCCCATCTTCCTTCACCGCATCCATCATAAGACCAGCACCGTAGGCAAGTCCAATCGTCAGACCAGCTACAAGGGTCGTTGAGGCATTTCGTTCAACACCGAGCACTTTCGTAAATGGAGCCAACCATCGAGAAAAGCGTTCTAACCAATGTTTCTCCTTAAGCCATTGCATGACCACCATTAGCGGGATCACAATGAGAGCAAGTTGAATAATACTCATACTTGCATTCTTGATTCCTAGCCAAAGAATACCAAGATAGGTCTCAGGATCCGCACCCTGTTGCTGAACGAGTCCATACTGGGCCATTTCTTGTCCACCAGGCCATAGTACATGAATTAGTATGGCTGAAATAAAGGCAAGTGATAAGCGAATACCTGAAATTAGCCACCAGCTCACTCCAACTCGAGAGGCTACAGATGATTCAATCAGCAAATTATGTGAGAACGAGAGCATCACAGCTAAGATAAACACTTCCTTCACCGTGAAGTCAAAGGAAACAATAGCTCCAATTCCAGCATACAAATTCAAAAAATTCCCCAATACAAGCGGAATGGCTGCTTCCCCTGGCAAGCCAATCCACTTCATAATTGGAGAAATTGCATTCATGATATAAGGTAAAATCGGCGTGAACCGTAGAATCGTTACGATTAATGTTACTGGAAAGATGATTTTACCAAGTGACCACGTAAGCAGTAACCCCTTCTGCAAACCACGTTTTATAATTCCTCCCACATGTTCCACCCCTACTTTTTCTTCGACTTCTTCTTCCCTTTCGCCTTTTTCTTAGGCTCTACATAATCGTAAGATACTAGGTCTGGGTTCTGTCTACGACGGAAAATCATTAAGAGCACCGCTCCAACGACTAAGGCAACAGATATAGCTTGAGCCATTCGAATCACTTCAAATACGTATAAGCTATCTGTTCTCATGCCCTCAATAAAGAATCGCCCGATGGAATAGGCAATAACATACGTTAAGAATATCTCTCCACGTTTCGGGTTCACTCTTCTCAAGTACAACAGGAGGGCTAATACAAGGAAATTCCATACCGACTCATACAAGAACGTGGGGTGATAGAGCGTTCCATCAATCACCATTTGATTAACGATGAAATCCGGAAAGTACTGCATCACATTCTCATAGAAAGATTCTGACACAGGACCACCGTGTGCCTCTTGGTTCATAAAGTTGCCCCAACGTCCTACAGCTTGTCCAAGAATAATACTTGGTGCTGCAATATCTGCAAGTTTCCAGAAGCTCACCTTTCGAACTCTAGCGAAGACGAGTGCGGTCAACACCGAACCTATGAGAGCGCCATGGATGGCGATCCCACCTTCCCAAACTGCAATCATTTCTATGAAGGAAGCATCTTTAAATCGGTTCCACTCAAATATAACGTAATAGATCCTCGCACTTAAGATTGCAATTGGAATAGCAAAGACGAGTAAATCCACAAAAATGTCTTTAGGCAACCCTAGACGTTGCGATTCTTTCGTTGCCATCCAGAGACCGATAAATAGCCCCGTTGCGATGATGACCCCATACCAGTAAATCGTAAAAGGGCCAAGGTCAAGAAAGACCCGGCTTAACGGCTCTGGATTTCCTAGTTCACTCATTCCGTAAAGCCTCCTTTTTCATGATTGCCTCTGCCACTTTGGTCAATCATATTTGTTAACCGGTCTGAGAATTCTTCAGCTGCATTAATGCCCATTTGTTTCAGACGGAAGTTCATAGCAGCTACTTCAATAATAACTGCCAAGTTTCGACCTGGACGTACCGGCACAGTGGCTTTCGGTACTTCTACGTCCATGATTCGCATGGTTTCTTCCTCAAGACCTAGACGGTCGTATTGCTTCTGTTGGTCCCATAATTCTAAATTGATAATCATGGAGATCTTCTTATAACTACGAACCGCACCAGCACCAAACAACGTCATTACATTAATAATGCCGAGTCCTCGAATCTCCAAGAGATGCTCAATTAACGGAGGTGAGCTACCAATGAGCTTATCATAGTCTTCTTGACGGATTTCGACACTGTCGTCCGCAACAAGACGATGACCCCTCTTCACTAATTCAAGCGCAGTCTCACTCTTACCGACACCGCTCTGCCCCGTAATCATCACCCCAACACCGTAAACGTCAACAAGGACACCATGAATGGCTGTAAATGGGGCAAATTTAGTTTCTAAGTAATTCGTTAAACGACTAATGACACGTGTCGTCTTGTTTGGTGAACGCATAATAGGCACACCCGCTTCATTGGCAGCCTCAATTAGCATGACTGGTACTTCCATCCCTCGTGTAATGACAATCCCAGGTGTAATGTCTGTACATAGCTTCTCCACACGGTCCGCCTTCTCACTATCTGACAATTCGTTAAAGAATGAGAGTTCGGTTTTCCCAAGTAGCTGTAAGCGTTCAGCTGGATAGTATTTAAAATACCCGGCCATTTCCATGCCTGGTCGGGAGATGTCACTCGTCGTAATTTCACGATGAACGCCATCTTCTCCCGCAACAATTTCGAGATTAAATCGATCTAGTAAGTCCTGAGTTCGAACCTTTGTCATATGTAAGCCTCCCTGACCAAATCCATATTCACTTTCCCTATTGTAGCACTTTTTAATGCGAACTGTTTATGGAACCTTCTGAATTTATGACAAAGAAAACACCAGCAGCCTTATGCTACTGGTGTGACTTATAACTCCTTCACCAATTGATTGAGTACTAAATTCAGCAAGGAAATAATAATAGCAGCTATGATCGCAGTCCCAAATCCGTCAATGACGAAGGATTCACCGATTAGCGATTGAGTAATCATCAGCGTAATTGCATTAATCACAAATAAGAACAACCCAAGGCTAATGACTGTAATGGGTAACGTCAAGATAACGAGAAAGGGCTTTACGATGACATTTAATATGGAAAGGATAAAGCTTGCCAACAGAGCTGCAGTGAATCCTTTCAGTTGAAACGAATCGAACAGCTGGGCAACTGCTATAAGTGCAACCGCGTTAACGATAATGGATAAGAGCCAATTCTTCATTCCTCCATCTCACTCCCTTTCGGCATGATAAACATGGCAACGACGTATAACAGGAGTAACGGAAATACTTGTGTTAGTAAACAAACCGCTACGAAAATGAGTCGCACAAGCGTTGCACTTATTGAAAAATACTGAGCCACGCCACCTAATACGCCTGAAACCATTCTATCTCGCTTAGAACGCTTTAATTCTTTCATGATTCATCCCTCCTATTTCTCATTCATGACTACAATTGAACCAGACTTCGATGAAGCCTCCAGATGAAGCGGGGGAGTTGTGCCTCCCTTAGTCGAAAAGACAAACTCTTTCTTTAGAGTCTCTTTCGTATCCCTTACAACATCAAATTCAGGAAGTTTACACGATACAGTTCCAATCGCCGACCTTAAGGTACCCTCAATTGATAAAGAGTCTGGAACCTTAACCTCAACACTTCCAGCCGTTGTTTGTAGAAATGCTGTTTCGGCGTGAGGATTTTGATTCTGGTATGCAATATTTCCGTTAACGGTTTGGACATCAGCTTTATTAAACTCACCATTAACATGGACACTTCCGTTTATGGTTGAGATATCTAGAGATTGACTTGCGCCTTCTGAAACGATCACTTGTCCGTTAGACGTCTCCAAATCCCATTCCTTGCCCTCCAGTTGATGAAACTCAATTTTGCCATTAGCTGTTTTAGCTTGAATTCTTTCACTTCTTAGCGAATGAAGCTTGATACGGCCATTGAACGTTCGAACGACCAGTTCATCATACATCCGTTGAGGAACATACATTTTCACTGTCGCCTTCAGCCGTTTAGAAGGTATCCGAACAGTAAGGTTTCTATCACGAGTAGACACCCGCGCTTCCTTCAGGAAGTATTCTCTAGCTTCCTCTTGGGATTCTTGTTTATACACCTGTGCCTGACACTCTATCCGAACTTCTTCCTCTTCCCATGCCACTACGTCCAAGCGCCCATTCCCAACTTCTACTTCTATGCGATGAACATCAACGTTTTCGTATTGGAAGATATGATTGACTTTGTAATGACTCCCGAAGTTTAAATCCAGGTCAATCTTCTTTAATTTATCAGCCGTTTCGCCTATGAATCGGAAAATACGATCCTTTTTCGACCCTTTTTGAGTTGCCTCTTTTCTCTGGTTCTCTTTCTCACGAAATGATACATCCGTCGTCAACGCAGTGGTAGATGATTGAGTGGACGACTGTTCTAGCTCTTCAAGCATCGAATAGGCCGTATCTACATCAATGTCGCCTCTTTCGAGCAACGTTAGAATATGCAAACGCTCTTCTTTCATAATTTCACTCCTCTATAGGCTCATTTCTACTATGTACGGCAAGGTGTGGGGTTAAGTTCCCATATCTATATAAAAAGAGGCGTATAGATTTCTATACGCCTAAATTCTACGATTATTTATCAAACGTCCACTTGTAGAATTCTTCATTCAATAAGTGCTTCGTTCCCTCTGCATTTAGTTCACGAAGTTCTGGGCTCTTACGGAATTGATTGAGCATTCCTTCTGCTTGAGAGCGGTGTGCTTCAATTGCTTCTAATTTACGATCAAAGTAATCTTCTACGTTAATTGTAATTTCAGGACGACCAAGCTTCTCGTAGCGGTCGTGTGTAATGGCCTTAGCCCACACTTCCGGACGACTTTCTTCATCCATCCGCTTTACAGCTTCGATGGCTGCTGCCCCCATAGCATCGTGGTCTGGGTGTACAGCATGGCCAGGATAGAACGTGATGACGTGTGAAGGTTTAATGTTATCCAAGTATGATTTCAAATGTTCCGCAACTTCACCAAGGTCTTCAAACTCAAGCGTCTTGTCATGATAGCCTAACATCTCTAGGTTCACATCCAACACTTTACAAGCATCAACTAACTCTTTCTTACGAATTTGTGGTAGGGTTTCGCGGTTTGCGAAGAATGGGCTGCCCATATTGCGTCCCATTTGTCCTAACGTTCCGCACAAATAAGTCACAGGTGTGCCTTCTTCTCTAAATTTAATGATTGTACCAGATGCACCAAACGCTTCATCGTCTGGGTGCGGCAAGATCACTACAACGTGTTGTTCCATCTATGTTTCACTCCTTCGCCTTATTGACCAAATGGGGTCTCGCTTATTTCTAAAGCGACCATTAAACGTCCTTCTACATCGTGACCCGCCATGAGTAGCCGGTTTTGGTCATCAATTTCAAAGTCGGTTAATCCTTCGGCATACACCCAACCGTGTTGAGCCTTCAATCCTACGCGGAAAGAGTGCTCCCCCACTATTTTAGCCTGACTATATTGAATCGGTGCATTACGAATAAATGCTCCTACATTATAAGCATTTTTATCAAAGTGGCTTGCGTAAGCGCCATTTGTTGTTTCTAAGTGGACATAGACTTCTTTATTTAGAAATTGGTCTAACGCCTGTTGCACTTGTTCCTTTTGTATTGATTCCATAGAGATGACTCCTCTCAAGAACTAAAATATCTCCAAACCTACCATACCCAATGGCGTAATGGTTCGTCAAAGAATCTACTTCACAATTATCTTACATAAATTTAGCTAACCCACCTTTGTGAGCTAGCTAAATAAATGGTTCGCATCAACGTGACACTTTTTCCTTCTGGTGCAATCGCTCTTCCATCCGCTTACGATCTCGTTCTAGCACTGGCCCTAAATAGTGACCTGTGTAGGATTGTTTCTGTTCTGCAATCTCTTCTGGAGTACCAGTCGCGATAATTTCGCCACCTTTCTCCCCACCTTCAGGACCAAGGTCAATAATATGATCAGCCGCTTTGATAATGTCGAGGTTGTGTTCAATGATAAGAACCGTATCCCCATTCTTCACTAATCGCTGCAACACTTTCAATAAGCGCGAGATATCGTCCACATGCAACCCTGTTGTGGGTTCATCCAAGATATAGAGTGACTTTCCTGTGGAACGACGATGAAGCTCACTTGCCAACTTAACACGCTGAGCCTCTCCTCCAGATAACGTCGTAGCTGGTTGGCCTAAGCGGATGTAGCCTAGTCCTACATCAAAGACGGTTGAAAGCTTCCGTTTAATTTTTGGAATGTTTTCGAAGAACTCATACGCCTCTTCAATTGTCATTTCCAACACGTCAGCAATACTCTTGTTCTTATATTTCACTTCTAACGTCTCACGGTTGTATCGCTTGCCATCGCATATCTCACATGGAACATACACATCTGGGAGGAAGTGCATCTCAATCTTAATAATACCGTCTCCTCGACACGCTTCACAACGACCACCCTTGACGTTAAAGCTGAAGCGTCCCTTCTTGTACCCGCGAATCTTCGCTTCATTGGTCTGAGCAAATACGTCTCTGATGTCGTCGAAGACACCTGTATAGGTCGCAGGATTGGAACGTGGTGTTCTACCGATTGGAGACTGGTCAATGTTAATCACTTTCTCAAGATGCTCCATGCCTTTAATTTCTTTATGCTTACCAGGTTTCACCTTGCTTCGATGAAGGTTCTGAGATAAAGACTTCAAGAGAATTTCGTTCACTAGCGTACTCTTACCAGACCCAGATACGCCCGTCACTGTCGTCATCATCCCAAGTGGCAACGTCGCGTTTACACCCTTCAAGTTGTTCTCTTCTGCCCCAACAATTTCAATCGAACGGTCGTCTTTCACTCTACGCTCAGCTGGAAGGGGAATGAATTTCTCTCCGGATAAATACTGACCAGTTAAGGATTCTTCATCCTTCATCACTTGTTGAGGAGTGCCTTGAGAAACGATATTTCCTCCATGAGAACCAGCACCTGGACCAATGTCAATTAGATGGTCAGCAGCTAGCATCGTATCCTCATCATGCTCAACGACAATAAGCGTATTGCCTAAATCACGCATATTCTTCAATGTGTTAATCAGTCGATCGTTGTCTCGCTGGTGTAGACCGATGGATGGTTCATCAAGCACATACAAGACACCTGTAAGCGCGGCTCCGATTTGAGTAGCGAGACGAATTCGTTGCGCCTCTCCACCTGACAACGTTCCAGCAGAACGTGACATCGTTAAATACTCTAATCCGACATTCATTAAGAACTCGAGTCGGTCGCATATTTCCTTTAGAATCATGCGAGCGATTTGCTCTTCCTTTTCAGTTAGCTCAACAGATTCAAAGAACGTGATGGCGTCCTTAATGGAATAATCCACAACATGACCAATATGATACCCATTAATGAGCACAGCCAAGGACTCTTCCTTCAATCGATACCCTTCACATTTCGGGCAAGAGCGTTGGGACATATACTTTTCCATTTGTTCACGAATATAATCAGAAGATGTCTCACGGTAACGACGTGCAACATTCGGAACGACGCCTTCAAAGAAGATTTCATTCTCACGAACTTTGCCGAAGTCATTCTCATAGCGGAAGAATACTTTCTCATCTCCGCTACCATAGAGAATAATATCGAGCTGGTTCTTAGGAATATCACGGATTGGAATATCCATATCAATGCCGTAATGGTTACAGACACTTTGGAGCATTTGTGGGTAGTACTGTGAACTAGCAGGTTCCCAAGGTGCTAAGGCATGTTGCTTTAGCGACAAACTCCAATCTGGGATGACAAGGTCCACATCCACTTCCAGTTGCGTTCCAAGTCCATCACAGCGTTCGCAAGCTCCGTATGGACTGTTAAATGAGAACATCCGAGGTTCCAACTCACCAATGGAAAATCCACAGATCGGACATGCATGATCCTCATTAAAGTACAATTCCTCTCCATCAATTACATCCGCAATGGCTTGTCCTTCACCAAGTCGTAAAGCCGTTTCAAGTGAATCGGTAATACGTCCTGTGATTCCTTCTTTAACAGCAATACGGTCAATGACGACTTCAATAGAGTGCTTCTTGTTCTTATTTAGTTCAAACTCCTCGGTAACTTCCCTCATCTCTCCATCTACACGAAGACGAACATATCCTTCTTTCTTTAAGCGTTCAAACACTTTCGCATGTGTACCTTTACGTCCAGATACAATTGGTGCAAGGACTTGAATCTTTGTCCGTTTAGGAAACTCCAACAAGCGGTCGACCATCTGCTGAACAGTTTGTGATGAAATTTCAATTCCGTGATTTGGACAAGTTGGTCGTCCAACACGAGCATATAGAAGACGAAGGTAATCGTATATTTCCGTTACGGTACCAACCGTTGAACGAGGGTTCTTGCTTGTTGTCTTTTGGTCAATTGAGATGGCCGGTGATAAGCCTTCAATGCTATCCACATCAGGCTTATCCATCTGCCCTAAGAACTGTCGAGCATAGGCAGATAGTGATTCTACATACCGGCGCTGCCCTTCCGCGTAGATGGTATCAAAGGCAAGGGAGGATTTCCCTGAACCTGACAAACCAGTCATCACGATTAAGCTATTTTTTGGGAGGTCAACGTCAACACTTTTTAGGTTGTGGGCTCTTGCGCCTCTTACGCTGATCGATTTTTGTTCCATAGACTCGATCATCCTTCCGCTTTAAGTTCCAATAGTAGGTCTCGAAGCTCAGCAGCTCTTTCAAAGTTAAGGTCTTTCGCAGCCTGCTTCATTTCTTGTTCCATATTTTGAATGACTTGTTCTCGTTCTTTCTTACTCATTTCGGACAAGTTCGGTTTATCATCTTGAGTTTCCTGCTCTTCAGAGGCAACAGTTGCTTGGATGACGTCCCGAATTTCCTTCTTAATCGTCGTTGGCGTCACGCCATGTTCTTTGTTATAGGCTATTTGTTTCTCTCGACGGCGATTCGTTTCCTCGATGGCAATTTCCATTGAATCTGTCATCTTATCTGCGTACATAATGACTTGTCCGTTTTCATTACGCGCGGCTCGACCAATCGTTTGAATAAGCGAACGTTGTGAACGCAAGAAGCCTTCCTTATCCGCATCTAGAATGGTGACAAGGGAAACTTCAGGTATATCAAGACCTTCACGAAGGAGGTTGATGCCGACAAGCACATCATACTTGCCGCGTCGTAAGTCTCGAATAATTTCAATTCGTTCTAGCGTCTTAATCTCAGAGTGTAAATAAGCCACTTTAATTTCAAGGTCTTTTAAATAAGCTGTTAAATCTTCCGACATCTTCTTCGTCAATGTTGTGACAAGTACTCGTTCATTACGCTCCTTACGAGCATGAATCTCTCCTACTAAGTCATCAACTTGACCCTGGATAGGACGTACCGTAATTTCTGGGTCTAGTAGACCAGTTGGTCGAATAATCTGTTCTACCATTTCTTCGGTGTGCTCTTGCTCATAAGGTCCAGGAGTCGCAGACACGTATACGGATTGATTCACTTTCTTCTCATACTCACCAAATGTTAATGGGCGATTATCCAACGCAGACGGAAGACGGAAACCGTGGTCAACCAGTACATTTTTACGTGCTTGGTCTCCATTGAACATTCCTCGTATCTGAGGCAAAGTAACGTGCGACTCATCAACAATCATCAGAAAGTCTTCTGGGAAATAGTCAATAAGCGTATACGGTGTCGATCCCGCTTCACGTAAAGTTAGATGTCTCGAATAGTTCTCAATACCAGAGCAAAAGCCCATTTCGCGCATCATCTCTAAGTCATATTGAGTTCGCTGCTCAAGACGTTGAGCTTCTAGAAGTTTGTTCTCTTCTCGGAACTTCTTCAGTTGTTCATGTAGCTCTGCCTCAATATTCTTAATGGCTACTTTCATCTTTTCTTCGCGAGTTACGAAGTGGGATGCTGGGAAGATTGCTACGTGTTCACGGTCGCCTAGTATTTCACCTGTGAGCGCATCGACCTCACGAATACGGTCAATTTCGTCACCGAAAAACTCCACACGAATACAATGCTCTTCCCTCGAGGCTGGGATTATTTCGACTGAATCCCCTCGCACTCGGAACGTTCCGCGCTGGAAGTCAATGTCGTTCCTCGCATATTGAATATCAACTAAGTCTCGTAGAAGTTGATCACGGTCTTTCTCCATCCCCGTTCGGACGGATAGGACTAAATTTCGATACTCTTCAGGAGAACCCAACCCGTAAATACACGAGACACTTGCGACAATAATCACGTCATTCCGTTCAAATAGGGATGACGTTGCAGAGTGTCGCAATTTATCAATCTCGTCATTGATATTAGCGTCTTTCTCAATGAAGGTATCCGTTGAAGGAACATAGGCTTCTGGCTGATAATAGTCGTAATAACTTACAAAATATTCAACTGCATTGTTCGGGAAGAATTCTTTAAACTCGCTGTAAAGCTGACCGGCCAGCGTTTTGTTATGTGCGATGACCAATGTTGGCTTATTGACTTCTTTAATGACATTGGACATGGTAAATGTCTTTCCCGTACCTGTTGCACCTAGAAGCGTCTGATGCCGTTCTCCGTTAAGTATTCCTTGCTTAATCTTCTCAATCGCTCGAGGCTGGTCTCCTTGAGGATCATAATTTGAGTGAAGCTGAAACTGATTGTTCAAACTGTGCAACCTCCCATCTATTCGACTGAACATACTCGTAGTTTACCACAAAGTTCATTCATTTTAACATTGACACGAACAAACATTCGATTCATATGCTCATAAAGAGAAAAAAGCTATAGCACGAGGCTATAGCTTTCTATTGACTGTATTCGTTACTCTCAAACAAATCAATTAATTCAATATCAGGGTGTTTGTCCTTAAACCAGCGCAAGGAGAAATCGTTCTTGAAGAGAGCTAAGTGATTTCCTTCTCGGTCTTTCACAAGCTTACTACGATCATCAAACAAGGAATAGTCAACTTGTTCTTCCTTCAACCAGCGTGGTATTCGTTCCCCAATTGTTTCAAAGATCACTTCAACGTTATATTCATTTTTAAGACGGTATTCAAATACATCATATTGAAGCTCTCCAACAGCCCCAACGATATATTCATCCATTTTGGCTCCTCTGAACAATTGGATGGCACCTTCTTGTACGAGCTGCTCCATCCCTTTCTTAAACTGTTTGGATTTCATAACGTTTTTCACTGTAGCGCGCTTGAACAGTTCTGGCGGGAACTGAGGAAGTTCTTCGTACTCGAACGTATTCTTTCCTTCCACTAGGGTATCCCCAATGCGATAGACGTTCGGATCATATATTCCAATAATGTCACCTGCATATGCTTCTTCCACCGTTTCACGCGAGGAGGCGACAAATTGTTGCGTCTGGGAAACCTTAAATGCTTTCCCTGTACGGTGCAAGGTTACGTTCATCCCTCGTTCAAACTTTCCTGAACACACGCGCACAAAGGCGACACGGTCACGGTGAGCTGGGTTCATGTTCGCTTGGATTTTGAAGATAAATCCAGAGAATTGTTCTTTCTCAGGGGCAACAAGGTCTCCTGATGCTTTTCTAGGGGCTGGAGAAGGTGCCATGTTTAAGAACGTATTAAAGAAGGATTCCACCCCAAAGGGTGCCAATGCACTACCGAAGAATACCGGAGTTTGTTCTCCATTCTGAATGGCTTCCATAGAATAAGGTTCTCCCGCTTCCTGTAGCAATTCAACTTCTTCCTTAGCGGATTGGAACGTTCCACTCTCTGTGAGTTCAGGATACTGGTCATACTCTGAGCCTGGAATGACGTTCTCTTCTTCGTTCCCAGTATACTGAATGAAGCGGTCTTCTAGACGGTCGAAGATCCCAAGGAATCGCTTACCCATCCCAGCTGGCCAATTCATTGCATAAGTCTCAATTCCAAGAACCTCTTCAATTTCATCCAATAACTCAAATGGGTCTTTCCCTTCACGGTCTAATTTGTTAATGAACGTGAAGATTGGAATCCCTCTCATCTTACAAACTTTAAAGAGCTTGATGGTCTGGGGTTCAATCCCCTTTGTTCCATCAATCACCATAACTACGCTATCAACAGCTGTGAGGGTGCGGTAGGTATCCTCACTAAAGTCTTCGTGTCCCGGGGTATCCAAGATATTAACTGCGTAGCCTTCATAGTCAAAGTGCATGACGGAGGACGTTACAGAGATGCCTCGCTTCTTCTCAATATCCATCCAATCTGATGTAGCGAATTTCCCTGACTTCTTCCCTTTAACTGTTCCGGATTCTCGAATTAAGTTTCCGAATAACAGAAATTTCTCAGTTAGTGTTGTTTTCCCTGCGTCAGGGTGAGAGATAATGGCGAACGTGCGCCTCTTGTTTACTTCATCTTGAATCGTCATGATCATGTCTCCTGTCTTCTTGCAATCTACTTCCTATTCTACCTAATAACTAGACAAAGTTTCAAAATAAAAATGAAGAGCTGCAACAAGCAGCTCTTCTTATTAAGAATCACTTCGCGTTTCTTGATCCAATACCATAATTTGGCCTTGCTTCTCTTCTTTAAGCAACGTATGCAAGAGAGCAGTGGCCAGCTTATTTGGTGGATAAGGCTTTGTTAAATATTGATGAACTCCAAGCTTTTCACCACGAAGCTGCTCATCGAGTGCAGTTGAGACAACAATTGGCACGCGGCTTAAGTTTGGATGCTCTTTCACTTGTTCGATAAACTCCCATCCGTTCATTCCATCACCTAACATCACATCAACTACAAATGCATCTGGTTTGGAATCTTTAAGAGCATGCAAGGCGGATTCACCTGACGTGCAATGCAAGACATTCATCCCTGCATCTTGTAGTTCGTCTTTAAATAAGAGAGAAAGACTATAATCGTCTTCTACCACCATCACGAGCGGGAGCTGATGGTCAACTTCTCCTGTAGGTTGTCGTGTAACAGCACGATGCTGCAATGGGAGTTGAATTGTAAATACACTACCTTCACCAATTTCTGAGCGAACTGAAATTTTCCCACCATGTGCTTCAACAATTTCTTTACAAATTGAGAGTCCAAGACCAGTGCCACCAATCTTTCTTCGATCTGAGTTGTCGATACGATGGAATTTCTTAAATAGCTTCGGCAATTCACCATCAGGTATACCTAGCCCATCATCCGCAATATGAATGTACAACGATTCCTCATTGTTCGTTAGAGAGACAATTACATCTCCTCCGTTTGGTGAGAATTTCACTGCGTTGCTAATCAAGTTGGTATAAAGCTGGATCATTTTTGAACGGTCTGCGTGTACGATATGACTAGAGGAATGGTCATAAATCTCAAAACGATGATTGTTATGATTTACTCTAAACCCTTCTAGCACCTCGCTCGCAACTTCAGCTAGATTTACTTCCTGTTTCTCGTATGTTTGCTTACCAGCTTCCATGCGTTGGACGTCTAAGAAGTCATTGATTAGGTTCGTGAGTCGGTCCGCTTCTTTATGGATGGTTTCTAAATAACGCTTTTGACGCTCAGGTTTCAATTCTCGCTTCAACATCAACTCTGTAAATCCTAACACACTTGCTAATGGTGTACGCAATTCATGACTTACGGTGCTTACGAGTTCAGATTTCATTTGGTCTACCTCGTACTCAGAGGTAATATCTCGGTGGACAAATAACGTCCCTACTTTCGTCTGATGCCTGAAAATGGTTTGAGCATACGCTTCAATCACACGGCGATGTGGAACATGAAGCTCAAATCTAAACGACGTAGGAGTCTCTATAATTGTAAATGTAGAATCATAGAAATGCGTTCGCAATTGTTCAGGGTCGTCCGTTCGGCTTTCAAATTGTTGCAACCATTCCTCAAACTTCATGTTCGTATTGTCAGTGGATATAGGGATTAGATCTTGAAGCTTATCATTCAGTTGGACAAGTTCTCCATTGCTATCCACGAATTGAATCGCTTCGTTTACATTATCAATAACATCTTGGTTTAACTGGCGATTTGCTTCTGTCTCTTCATATAAGAAGATCTTCTCAAATGATAAAGAAACCCGGTTTAATACCCCAATAAGTTCATCAAGCTCTTCATCTCGGAAAGGCAACCCAATTCTAGTACAGACAAAGACAGCCACCAGTGTACCGTCCGAATCAAAAATCGGCGCGTAAGCATCGTAAACAAGAACTGTAGAAGATAAATAACCTTGTTCTTCGGGGCTTGCTTGTCTTGTCACAATATGCGGTTTCCCCGTTTCCTTTAGACGTACGGCAAGATTGGTATCCCGATGGGCCATAAACCGTTCCACATCGTTAGAATGAATTCCCATAGAAGCCACATCATCAGACTCTTCAAGGTAAAGTAACCCTTTCTCAAAGTCGAAAATTTGAGATAGCTGTTGCAACACTTTATCCATCAAAGGCCCCTTCTCAAGGGTGATAGAGAGGGCATGATTCAATTCATTAAAGTGATGGAGCCGCTCTTGTTGTCGATTTGATTGTTCGAGGAGCCCCATTAAATCAGCTTCCGCCTCTTTAATCTTTGTAATGTCGAATTGAATGATGACATATTTCTCAATCTTATCCTCTTCATCTTTATAAGGAACAATTGTTGTATCTACCCAATAGTAGGTTCCATCCTTGGCTTGATTCCTCACTTCTCCCTTCCAAGTACCACCTTTACTAATCGTTTGAGACATGGTCTTAAAGAAAGAGTCCTCGTGGTATTCAGAATTTAACATCCATCGGTCTTTCCCAATTAACTCATCCGTACTATATTTCGAAACCTCACAGAACTTATCATTCACATAAATAGCTTTTCCTTTTAAGTCGATAATTGATAGAATCGTTGCTTCGTTTATCGCAGTATTCAAGTTACGAACATCGTTCAAGGAGTGTTCCAATCGCTCTTGTTGTTCCGTTAATTCATCTTGTTGAGCCATTAACTCTTCGTTATGAGCCTGTAGATCTGTCTCACGTTCTTGGATAATCCTAGCCATGTGTGAGAAAGCACGACTTAACGTGCCAAGTTCATCTTCTCGTCTATACGCTTCTAGTTGAACCTCATCTCCAGCTGCTATCCGTTCCGATGCTAAGGATAACTCTTGCAATGGAACCCCGATTCGGCGAGACATATTTTTCGTCGCCAGACTTAGAACGGCTAATAGAAGAGCAATAAATAGAATCATAGAAAACGAGGTGTAATCAAGACGGTTCATTAACGTGTTATGAGCCTCAGCAATTTGTTCACTCTTGTTCGCTTCAAGGTCCCCTAACTGCCCATACAGCTCGTTAATCGTGTCTGTTGCACCAGAAGTTGAAATGTCTTGAATACCTTCATAATCTTCTTGATTGACGAGGTTCCTTACTTGAGGTACTAGTTCATCCCAGTAATTCGCAGTGAATGCACGAATTTCATTCATAACAGCTTCTTCATTTGGAGATGTATCCATGGCATCAAATTCCCGTAATGCAAGGGACAGCTCCTTATAGGCCTCTTCCCCTTTTTGAAGCTCAGCTTCGTTTTGTAAGGCTATGTATCCCCGGATTCTAAGAATCATATCCCCAAACGAATCTTCCACTTCACTTATAACAGACATCTCATTCGTCAGTGTATCCCTTTTCTCTAAATAAGCAGACTTCATCCCTTTTTCTACAACGTACAGACTGCATACTCCAATGACTGCTACAATTAATACAGTCATCATCATAAATAAGTACTGTCTACGTATACTCTTTCTGAAATAATTAGGCATTCAGAATTTCCTCCACTAGGTCTAGCAATTGAAGAGGACTGAACGGTTTAGCCATATAATAGTTAATCCCAGCTTCCTGTGAAGTCTCAATATCACTTTGCTGGTTCTTAGCGCTAAGCATCAGAATTTGAATGTCTTGATGACTATCCATATTCCGAATCTGCTTAGCCACTTCAATGCCTGTATACTCAGGCATCATATAATCTAAAATAATTAAATCATAATCTCCTGAACCCGCCTTCTCAAGCGCTTCCCTTCCATCTTCCGCTTCATCTATTTCATAACCTTCGTCTTCCAATGTATCAACAATCAACATACGCAAGACTTCTTCATCATCCGCTAATAGTATTCGTTTCATCTCAATCCCCCTACGTAAGCATTAACATACGATCAGCTAGTCGCTTCACACGTATCTCTAACTCATGAATATTAAACGGTTTAGTTAAATAATCATCTGCACCTAACTCTAGTGCCCTTACAATATCTTTATCTTCTTTCCTGCCGGTCAACATAATAATAACAAAGTCTTTTACGTCACACTCATTCCTCATTCTCTCTAGAACATCAAGACCATCCATATCTGGCATGACTCCATCTAGCAACAACACAAATTTCCCACCTTGCTTATGCCAGTTTGAGTCAAAGAACGATGCGCCTCCGAGGAACGATTTCACTTCCGTTTTATACCCATCAAATTGTACATTCTGCAAATGGTCTCGAAGAACATCGTGAATAACAGGGTCATCATCAATAATGCCTATGCGAAGCGTCTGGTCAATCGTATGGTCGATAACAAGAGGAAGGTCTTCCTCTGTTCGAATTTGGTTGCGCCCATTCGATTTGGCTTCATATAGAAGTTGGTCTGCTCTCTTAATCATAGATTCTACTGACTCGTGATTACGATATGACACTACCCCACTAGAAAAGGTACAAGAGAAGTCTTCAGTAGCACCGTGGAAAACTTCCTGTTGGAAAACATTCAATAATCTCGAGATGCCCCATTTCCCTTCTTCAACCTTCGTCTGTGGCATCAATACCATGAATTCTTCTCCGCCATACCGAATGAAGAAGTCACCTTTACGTTTGTATGTAAGAACAAGGGAGCTGAATGTAGACAACACGTTATCCCCTACATCATGCCCATACGTATCGTTTACGGATTTAAACTTGTCAATATCGAGTATAGCTAGTGAGAAATCAATGTTGTTCCGCTCATACTCTGCCACTTGACGCTCTAATTCGTCATGTAGAAATTTACGATTGTACGCGCCTGTAAGTTCATCTAAGAGGATTTGTCTAGTTAACAACTTACGGTGTTCTAGCCTTGCCTTCAGCAACACCTTTAACTCATCCACTTCTATTGGTTTCGGGAAGAAATCAAATCCTCCTGCCCTATAAACATTCATCCTCATGTACTTCGAATCGTCTGCACTAATGACCATAATGGGTATAAGCAACTGCTTCGCTTTCTCGACAATTTGTTCAAGCACTTCAAAACCACTCTCAGACTCCAAATACATATCTAACAACACATAATCAGGCTTCTGACTATAGAAGATTTCGACCGCCTTTTCCACATTCGTAGCCAAGAGAACCGCATATTGTTCATTCTCCAATTCTTCCTTTAATAACGCAAGCATCTGTACCTCATCCTCGATTACAAGAATAAGAGGTTGATCTGGAAGCTGATTTCGGAGAGGAGTTTGTATTTCAGGGGTTAATACATCTTCATACGTACGAATATACTCTGAAACAGGTTCAATAAGAGCTTGCCATTCCCTTACTTCCCATATTTGCTTTGTCAGTACCACCAAATGATTCAACAACGTTTCAGCAACGTTTGTCAGCTCAGGTAACCCTATAGAGGCTGCTGTCCCTTTGATGGAATGAAGAAATTGATATATTTCCTCTTTCATGACAGTTGGACGCCCTTCCCAGTCTCCTAGCGTATTTTTGAGACGTTGTACAAACTTCATCTGATACTTCTTCAATAACTATCCCTCCAACAAGATCTGAGAACCAAACTAGAACTTTCTAATGTTCGATTTATTTACATTTTACTACAATATTCTCCAACCAAAAGAGCTATTTTGAAGAAGAGTTAGATGAACTTTACACGTTACAACATAAAATAAAGACCTAAGCACATCTGATTGTGCTTAGGCCTCTCTTATTTAGCGTACATCATCACGACGTTTCTTCTCTTTAACAAATAATAAACCGAGCTCATGATGGTCGCCCTCATACATAGCTTGCTGAGTAAATCGAATTTCTCCGTTCGAATCACGTACATCGACTTTGGTAAACGCTCGATTTGCCTGCAATGCATGATAGAAGCTCTCTTCATCATAAACAGACAATCCATTCACCTTCTCAATACGTTCCCCAATTAGGATACCCATTTTGTGGGCTGGAGAGCCCGGAATGATTCCAAGCACAGGCAATCCTTCAGACCGAGGTGTAAAGAATGGTGAGATTCCACGATCTTTCTTATAGAGTACATAAGCAATGGCGACCCTTAACAGGAAAACAACCAGAAGGCTTATCATCATATACATAGGGGAAAGCCATAGACCCACAACCCCTAGCACTGTTGTGATCACACTTAAGCCAATTACTTGTTTACCTAATCGCTTCGCCCCTTCTTCAGGCGCGAACCCTCGGAACACTTGCTCAAATCCAATGTACATCGGGAGCGCGATAAGCCCATATTCATTTCCGCCTAAGTTAAATAACGGCCACCACGGTGCAAACGATGTCAACGCCCCACCTGGCACGATGAAGAATAACGGCAACACGCTAAATTTCTTAATGCGATGCTGACCAATCAGTTTGCCTCGGCTACTCTTCACGTATTGAGGATAACTCTGGTCATAGGGTTGACGAACCATAAGCATTCCTTCATAGAGAAGGAGTAGTCCAAGTAGAATGACAACAGGGGCTAGTTCATAACCTTCCCAATTGGTAGTCCACGATGTCGGCATAAACGTAACCTCTACATAAGAAGCCCCCCAAAGGAGGAGACCTGCAAGGAAGATTGTGTAGGCCGGGGACAACAAGTGAAAACGAGTCCATAATGAACTAACCAACATTGCAATACTGATCGCTACCATCATTTCTAGCGAGACGACAAATCCTGTTCCAACTATTAAAACAGAAAGAATCGCACCCGTTACCATACTAATGAACCAAGTATGGCTCCATTCCGCAAATGGGTCGAAAATTCTTGTACCAAAGTCTTTTCGCTCTAATTTAATCCGTCGAATCGACGTTAACAGTACAATCACAATCGACCAATATGTAATAGGGTTTAAAAAGAACTTTCCAACCCCTTTCAAAATCTCGATGAACCAATCAAACATGATGTTGTTCCCTCCACTAAGTCAGTCAACGAATAGAAAAATCCGCAGCACCAGGCTACGGATATAATTCTATATCATTTCGTAAAATCCTGCTTTAGGATTTAAATAAAGATTGAAGTGCTCGGTCGAGCTGCGTGTCATTCTCTTCTGAACGAACCTGCTCTGTTACTTGAGACTCAATTCCATTTGCAGTTTCTTCATTCACTTTACCAGTTACTTCAATGCCAGCATCTCGTTGGAAATTCTTAACTGCTTTCTCTGTTTCTTGACTATAGTACCCATCTTTACGCCCGGGGTCATAACCAAGACCAGCTAGCATCTCCTGCACATTTGCAACTTTCTCACTGTTATCGTTGTATTGGAGTTCTCCCTCGTCTAGTTGAATGGGATTGCTATAGAAGTACGAAGGTAGCTTCGCCTCTATCGTCGGTTTAATTCCGTCTTCATGAATCCAATTGCCGTTAGGAGTGAGCCATTTCATAATCGTGAGTTTAATATTGCTACCATCGCCTAATGGAACAGCTTGTTGCACGGTACCCTTACCAAATGTCGTTTCTCCAACGAGGTCGTAACCACCAGCCTCTTGCATGGCACCAGCCAGAATCTCAGAAGCAGATGCACTTCCCTCATTAATTAATACGTTGATTGGGTAGTCTTTTTTGTCGGTACGGCTCGAATAAATCCGCTCTTTCTCACCAGCGCTATTCTCTAACTGAACATAGGGTTGGTCCTTCGTAATAAAGTTCTTCAATATATCCTCCGCAGCAGTAAAGAGGCCACCGGGGTTGCCGCGAACATCAATAACGAGACCTTCAATTCCTTCATCTTCAAGCGCAGCTAACTTCTCATTAAAGTCCGCAGCGGTTTCAGATGCAAAGGATGTAATTTCAAGCACACCGACTTTCTTGCCGTCTATTTCTTCCGTGCTAGAATACACAGTTTCAATCGGAATCGTGTCTCGCTTCACTTCAATACTTAAGTTCTCAGACACATTGGGGCGATTTACTTCTAGGGTAACCGTTGACCCTTTCTCACCTCTAATTTTCAGTACAGCTTCATATAAATCCAAGCCTTCTATACTTTCCCCATCTACGGAGACAATTTGATCGTTTGGCTTCAGTCCAGCTTTCTCTGCGGGTGAACCTTTGAAAGGAGATACGATGGTTACTTTACCATCTACCATACTGACTTCCGTACCAATCCCTTCAAACGTTGACTCTATGGATTGATTGAACTGATCCATCGTTTCCTTATCCATATATACACTATATGGATCATCAAGGGTCTCAAGCATTCCTTGAATAGCTCCTTCGACAAGCTGAGTATGTTCAGCCCCCTCGACATATTGCTCTTGAATGAGCTTGTACGCTTGATTGACTTTAGAAAGATCGCCTGTTTCTTCAGCAGTTCCTTCCTTCTTATCCCCTTGATCTTGTGGATCGCTAATTTGAATTTCATTCGTTTGGGCACTTAGGTCAAGAAATTGCGTCCCTGCAAACGTTAACCCTGCCCCTATAAACATGGACAATACTAGCAATAACGCCAGATAACTCTTCTTTACATTCATCCACCTTCACCTCAGCCCTCTATATTAAATCCCCATAATTTACGAAAAAGGCATCACACATAAAGTGCGATGCCTATTACATTATAATCTATGTTATAGAATTTACCAACATGTCCAATTTATAAATTAATATAATTGGCAGGGTTTACTGCATTGCTCTTGGAATAGTTCCAAGGACCTTTGTGGATTTCAAAGTGTAGGTGCTGCCCTGTAGAATGTCCAGTGTTCCCCATGTGTCCAATTGTTTGTCCTTGGGAAACCCTCTGACCTTTTGAAACAAGTCGGTTTGACATGTGTGCATATAGTGTTGTGTACATCTGCCCATCAATATAGTGAGTGATAAGCACTACATTTCCGTAGCTAGAAGAATGATACGAGCTAGAAACAGTTCCAGATGCAGATGCCTTAATTGGTACATCTACAGAGTTCGCAATATCAATACCTTCATGCATGCTTCCCCAACGAGGTCCATAGCCTGAAGTAAAGGTTCCGCTAGCAGGGCGAATGAAGCCACTAGATACTGGAGCTGGAGCTGGCGCTGGCTCTGTTGATTGTTTTTTAGAAGATGGAGACTTACTGCTAGGTGATGAAGAACTTCCACTAGAAGAAGATTTCTTAGCTGCTGCTTCTTTCTCTGCAGCCTCACGCTTCGCACGTTCTGCAGCTAGCTGTTCTTCAATGGAACGCTGTTCAGCTTTAGCTCGTTCAATTTCTTGTTGAGCGGCTGCTTTTTGGTCCGAAATAAGTTGTTGCTCTTCTTCCAAACTCATTTGATGCTTATGGAGTTGATCTTCTTCTAATTCTAATTCATCCATCAACTCTTCTTTATCCTCTTTTTGACTCGCTTGCTCTTCTTTTAGCTTTTCAAGTTCAGCTTTTTGACTCTCTAAATCCTTTTTCTTTTCTTCAAGCTCTACTTTCTTTTCTTCCACTTCGATTTTCTTTTGTTCTAGTGCTTTCTTATCTTCTGTAAGCTCATCCATAATCGACTTATCTTGGTCCATGATCTTCGTTACAGCTGTGCTTCGGTTTAAGAAATCACCAAAGTTTTGAGCGCCTAGGAGTACTTCAAGATAGTTAACGTCTCCACCATTCTTCTGAAGTGTACGAAGACGTTCTTTAAGTAATTGCTCGCGCTCATCAATGCTTTGGATTAATGCAACAATTTCTTCTTTCAACTGTTTTATTTCTTGTTCAGTTTGTTTAATTTCTTCTTCAGTCTGCTTAATTTCTGTTTGCTTGTTTTGTAGCTTTGTAGTCGTTTCACTAATCTTTTTATCTAGTTCCTCAATCTCACTATGAATCTCTTCTTGTTTATCATGGTTTTCATGGATTTTATCTTCAGTTTCTGAAAGGTCTCCATCAACCTCACTTTGTTTCTCATTAAGAGAACTTTGTTTATCTTCTAGTTCGTTTAGTTCCTCTTCTACTTCACCAAGGGATTTCGCTTGTACGGATGAAGCGGTCCCCGCTACAGTTGTTGCTGTCATTATCGCTACGATTGAAAGAATGCTCCCTAATCTCTTCATCTTCACAACTTTCTCCTTCCCACTCTTGAGCTCTTTATTTATACTTTCAAGAACTTCCTTACACTCATTACGCTTCCCCACACTCCAATAATCGCACCGATACCGAGCAAGATTAGTCCTAACTGGTACGCAAATGGATTAAATGGTAGTAACTTAATGAAATCAAAGTTGATTTGGTCTGCTAGGTTGTTGTACAAGTAATAGTAACCACCCATAACAAGACCAATTGGAATGATTGAACCTAGAATTCCAAGGAGTAAGCCTTCAACAAAGAATGGCCAGCGAATGAAACCATTTGTTGCTCCGACAAGTTTCATAATCCCAATCTCTTTGCTTCTCGCATGGATTGTAAGTTTAATCGTATTTGAAATCAGGAACATTGCAGTTAAGACAAGCCCAATAACAATAGCAAGACCAATGTATCTTGCATACTGGTTAAATGTAATAATCTTTCCAACGATGTCTTCTCCGTAATTGACTTCATTAACACCATCAAACGTGTTAATCTCTTCAGCAACGTCGAATGTATCAACGACGTCTACTGTATCAACGACAAAGGCATCGTTTAGAGGATTTTCCTGTTCAAACATTTCCCAGCTATTCCCTTCATCTCCCATGCTTTCCATGAGAGACTGCAATTCTTGATCCTTTGATGAGAATTTCACGGTATCCACTTCAGGAATCTGTGTAATCTTTTGTTCAATCGTATCGATGGTTTCTTGATCTGCTTCTAAGTTGACAAGAACCTTAATTTCTAAACCATCTTCTACGTTGTCCGCTATCTGATTTAAGTTCAACATAAGAGCAAGGAATACTCCTACGAGCAATAGCGTTGTTGTAACCGCCCCTACTGAAGCAATGGTCATCCAACCGTTCCGAACGATATTCTTGCTTCCATCGCGTACGTGACGTCCGAGGGTTCTAAATTTCATAACCGTATTCCCCCCTGTCTTCATCCCGTACAATCGTGCCATCTTCAAAGGCAATCACGCGTTTTCGAATGGCATTTACAATGTCACGGCTATGAGTTGCCATAATGACTGTTGTACCTCTGTTATTGATTTCTTCAAATATTTGCATAATCTCCCATGATGTTTCAGGATCAAGGTTCCCTGTTGGTTCATCTGCAATCACAATCTTAGGATTATTAATAATTGCTCGGGCAATTGATACCCGCTGCTGTTCCCCGCCTGATAACTCATCTGGTATTTGCCTTGCTTTATGTTTTAATTTCACTAAATCAAGTACATCCATTACTCGTTTTTTTATGTTTTTTGGGTTCTCTTCAATTACTTCAAGCGCAAATGCTAGATTCTCATAAACCGTCAAACGTGGTAGTAGTTTGAAATCTTGATAGACTACTCCGATGTCACGACGTAGGTAAGGAATCTTACGCTCTTTTAGCTTTCTTAAGTGAACACCATTTATAATAATTGAGCCATCTGTTGGCTTTTCTTCACGATATATTAAGCTTACAAATGTCGACTTTCCTGCCCCACTTGGGCCTACAACATACACAAATTCGCCTTGGCTTATGGATACGTCGATCCCATTGAGCGCACTGACGCCATTTGGGTACACCATCTGTACTCCCTGCATTTCTATCATTGTATAAACCACCTGTATCCCATGAATTGTTCTGTGATGTAAATTGTAAGTATATGTCCAAATTACCTAGTTCATTATAACATCTCAATTCGCTTTTTTTAGACATAAAATTATTACATTTTCATTGCAGAGATGTGTCATTTAGGAGAATATAGCAATATATTGTAACCTTTCGACAACATCTGAAATAAATAAAAAGAGACCTCTCGACAAATGAAAGATCTCTAAGGTTACATTCTATTATTCCATTGTTGAGAGCCACTTTGCTACATGCTCTGCTTCTTGGCCTTCAATCACTTTCGGAGGCATAATGCCTTTCCCGTTCTGAATGATACTCAGAATTTCTTCTTCAGAGTATTTAGTTCCGACTTGTGTAAGTCCAGGACCTGAACCTCCACCGAGTTGCTGACCATGGCAACTTGCACAATTCGCCTGAAATACTTCCTCAGCTCCAGTAGCACTGTACTCTTTGACTTCTTGCTCACTTTCCTCTGCGGGAGCAGCATCTTCATTTCCTCCTCCGCCACATGCGGATAGAAGTAACACTGCACCGAATAAGGATGCGAATAATTTCATTTTCACGTTGCATTTCCCTCCTGAAGACATAAAGTCATAAGGGTATTATAACCTAACTAATTTGTTTTAAAACCCTCACCCAATACCTCAGCAGCGTCCATAGCAATGACAAACGCTGATGGATCAATTTGTTTCACTGTTTGTGTCAATTTCGTGAATTCGCTTTGCTCGACGACGCACATGATAATCGGTCTCTCTTCATTCGTATACCCGCCCACTGCACGCAGGACTGTAACACCACGATCAATCTCCTGTAATACAGCTAATCTCACACTTTCCATTTCCTTTGATATAATCATGACATTCTTTGACCGATTAAATCCAACTTGAACAAAGTCAATCGTCCGACTAGTGACAAACAAGGCTACAAGTGCCAACAACCCTTTCTCAAGATCGATCGCAAGGGCAGCTGTCGTCACAATTAATCCATCAATCATTGCGATACATAATCCGAGAGAAAGGTGAGTAGTGCGATGAATAACTTGAGCGGCAACATCAACCCCTCCAGTTGACGCTCGTCCTTTAAAGACAATTCCTAATCCAAGGCCTACCCCCATTCCACCAAAGATAGCTGCCAACAGAGCATTTTCAGTAGCCGGTTCAATGGTTTGTGTTAGGTATACAAACAATGGCAATGCAATCGTACCCACTAAAGACTTTAGCCCAAATGATTTCCCTAAAAAGAATATTCCGATTAAGAACAGGGGAATATTTAAGGCACCTTGGACAAATGCTGGGTTCCAATCAAATAAAGACTTTGTAATCGTGCTAATTCCAGAAACACCGCCAGAAGCAATTTCATTCGGCAGTAAGAAAATATTAAACGCAGTGGCAACAAAGGCTGAACCGATGAGAACAAGCCCATAATCAGCAAGCTCTCTCCCAATCCCTTGTGTCGCATACGCAGATGTTCGTCCCATAATCGATCTCCCTCACTTCATAACACCCTATACCCCATTATTTGATAGGAGCCGAGTTTCTATCCTTATGTAACGTTAGGAGTATAGCACGGGGGCAACACCGTGTAAACGAGACTAAAATAACGTGTTAATGCACTAAAGACTTCTTATGATGATCTATTTAGATCGTAGTTCCCCATAAGGGAGAAGCATTAAAGTTAAGCTCTCATTTGTAACGCACTAAAGCTAAAGGCAGTTTCTAGTAGAAACTGCCTTTAGCTTATCCTATATAGGGTATAGTGAGTGGAATCAACAACGACGCCATCTTCCTATACATAACGTTCCTCTTATGAAAGTTTAGAGCGTAAATACGCATCAATAAACGGATCAAGCTCGCCATCCATGACTGCATTTACGTTCCCAACCTCTTTATTTGTTCGGTGATCTTTAACCATTGAGTATGGGTGGAACACATAAGAACGGATTTGGCTTCCCCAACCAATTTCTTTCTGTTCCCCACGAATCTCATCTAGCTCACGCTGCTGACGCTCAATCTCTTGTTGGTAAAGCTTCGACTTCAGCATCTTCATCGCTTGCTCACGGTTTTTGATCTGTGAGCGCTCAGATTGGCACGTTACAATCGTGTTTGTCGGAACGTGTGTAATTCGAACCGCTGAATCTGTCGTATTGACGTGCTGGCCACCTGCTCCACTTGCACGGTACGTGTCCACTTTCAAGTCTTCACTTCGCACTTCAATCTCTACTTCATCATTGAACTCTGGCATAACTTCACAAGAAGCAAAGGATGTGTGACGACGGCCTGAGGAATCAAACGGAGAAATTCGTACCAAACGGTGGATCCCTTTCTCTGCTTTTAGATAGCCATATGCATTATGCCCTTGGATGTTTAGGGTCACGCTTTTCACTCCAGCTTCATCACCGGGTAAATAATCCATCGTATTGACTTTGAATCCACGTTCCTCTGCCCATCTTGTGTACATACGCAGCAACATGCTTGCCCAGTCCTGAGACTCTGTGCCACCTGCTCCTGGGTGTAGCTCTAGGATGGCGTTATTCTTATCATATGGCTCATCTAGAAGGATGTTGATCTCAAACGTGTTAAGGTGCTCATTTAGTTGACCTACCTCTTCCTCGAGGTCTGCCCGTAGCTCTTTGTCGTCTTCTTCTTTCACAAGTTCCAAAGAAACTTCCAGATTCTCAAGTGTCTCTTCGTGTTTCTCTAATGTATGAACGTACTCTTTCAATCCGTTCACCTCATTAATTACACGTTGCGCAGTAGTCTGGTCATCCCAGAAAGAAGGGTCTGTCATTTGCTCTTCTAATTCTGCAATACGAGCTTTCTTGTTATCGAGGTCAAAGAGACCCCCTGAAGTCCGCTAGACGACTAGCCATTTTATCTAATTCTTGTTTAATCTCGTTAAGTTCCATGTGTCTTCACCTCTACACTAATTTCATATGAGAAAGACACCCTCAAATCAAGAGAATGCCTTTCTACACTTACTGCCCGTGGCAGTGTTTATATTTCTTACCACTTCCACATGGGCAAGGGTCATTTCGTTTTACTGTATTGTTATTTACGACTGGCTTTTTCTTTTTCTCTTTCTGGCTCTGTTCTTCACCGCCAGAAACAGCAGTCGCTCCTTTAGCTACTTCTTGACGTTGAAGGTTCTCACGAATTTGAGCTTTCATTACATACTTCGCAACATCTTCTTCAATGGAGATGACCATTTGTTCAAACATGGAGAACCCTTCCATTTGATATTCGCGAAGCGGGTCATTCTGTCCATAGGCACGAAGGTGAATCCCTTGACGAAGCTGGTCCATACGGTCGATGTGGTCCATCCATTTCGTATCTACAGTACGAAGTAGAATAACCTTCTCGAACTCACGCATTTGCTCATCAGACAGCTCTTCTTCCTTCTCGTCATAACGCGCCTTCACTTTCGTGAAGATAAGCTCTGTCATTTCCTCAGGTTCTTTACCAGCTAGGTCTTCTTTGCCTAAATCGTCTTCTTCAAGAAGATTTGCTTTCAGGTAATCCATTAACCCATCAAGATTCCAGTTCTCATCGAGTTCGTCTGCCGTATACGTAGCTACAGTTCGCTCAATTGTAGCCTTCATCATTGTTTCAATGATTTCTCGCAAATTCTCAGACTGAAGTACATCTTGACGCTGTTTGTAAATGACTTCACGCTGTTGGCGCAACACGTCGTCATAAGAAAGAATAGTCTTACGAGAGTCGAAGTTGTTACCTTCTACTCGCTTCTGTGCGGATTCTACTGCACGAGATACCATTTTACTCTCGATTGGCTGCGTATCGTCCATGCCAAGACGATCCATCATTGTACGCATGTTGTCAGAACCGAAACGTTTCATTAACTCATCTTCCATGGAAAGGTAGAACTGGGACATCCCAGGGTCACCCTGACGACCAGAACGTCCACGTAGCTGATTATCAATACGACGAGACTCATGACGTTCTGTCCCGATTACAGCTAGTCCACCTAAGTCTCTTACTCCGTCTCCTAGCTTGATATCCGTACCTCGTCCAGCCATATTGGTTGCAATGGTAACCGCACCAGGTTGACCAGCATTCTCAATGATTTCAGCCTCACGATAGTGGTTCTTTGCGTTTAACACGTTATGTGGTACTTTCGCTTTCGTCAAATAACGGGAAATTAATTCAGATGTCTCAACAGCTACTGTACCTACTAGGACAGGCTGCCCCTTTTCATGGCGCTCTTTAATTTCCTCCACAACCGCTCTAAACTTCGCATCAACGGATTTGTAAATCATGTCCGATTTGTCATCTCTGACAATCGGTTTATTCGTTGGAATTACAATAACGTTCATATTGTAAATATTACGGAATTCTTCTTCTTCAGTTTTAGCCGTTCCTGTCATACCTGACAATTTCTCGTACATACGGAAGTAGTTTTGGAACGTGATTGTAGCAAGCGTCATGCTTTCGTTCTGAATTTGAAGGCCTTCTTTCGCTTCGATTGCCTGGTGAAGTCCATCACTATAGCGACGTCCCTTCATCAAACGACCCGTAAATTGGTCAACAATCACAACCTCTTCTTCCTGAACGACATAATCTGTATCTTTCATCATAGCTACGTGAGCTTTTAATGCTTGATTGATATGATGGATTAACGAAACATTTGACAAGTCAAACAAGTTCTCAATGTTGAAGAATTTCTCTGCCTTGTTAATGCCCTCTTCCGTTAATTGAACGCCTTTCGTTTTCTCATCGTACGTATAATCCTCTTCAAGTTTCAAGACACGTACGAATTGGTCCGCTTGTTGATACATGTTAGCAGATTTACGAGCTGAACCTGAGATGATCAACGGGGTTCTTGCTTCATCAATTAACGCAGAGTCTACCTCATCAATGATGGCATAATGGAGCGGGCGCTGCACCATTTGCTCTTTATAAAGCACCATATTGTCACGAAGATAGTCAAAGCCGAACTCATTATTCGTTCCATACGTGATATCCGCTAGATAGGCTTCTTTCTTCTCTTCCTTAGATAGACCGTTAGCATTAAGACCAACTGTCAGACCAAGGTAATTGAATAAGACACCCATCTCTCTCGCATCACGTTCAGCCAAGTAATCATTTACTGTGATGACATGAACGCCTTTACCTGTTATTGCATTCAAGTAGGCTGGCATTGTGGAAGCTAGGGTTTTTCCTTCCCCAGTTTTCATCTCTGCAATATCGCCTTCATGAAGAGCTATGGCTCCTTGAATCTGAACGGGGAATGGACGCATACCTAGAGCACGCTTAGCCCCTTCACGAACGACTGCATATGCTTCAGGAAGCATGTCATCAAGGGACTCTCCCTTTTCATATCTTTGTTTGAATTCCATCGTTTTGTTTCGAAGATCTTCTTCAGAGAGCTTTTCAATCTCTGGTTCGAAGGCTTCTACTTGGTCAACGGTTTTCTGCATTCCTTTTAGTTGACGTGAATTTGCATCACCGAAAACTTTCTTTAACAATGCACGCATATATAAACGCTCCCCTATATAGTAAAATCGGTAGCTGATTCTATAATAATCCAAACATTATCATAACACTATTGTCATAGGTATGACAACTTTCCCAGCCATAGGAAAACGAAGCATCTCAAAGAGGGGAGATGCTTCGTTTCGAGGGAAACATGAGGGATGAAGAGGAAGTGTGAAGCGCTATTTCGAGGAGATGGAATAAGGGGTGCTTTGATGCTCTAAAACCGTCTGTCGATGGCGTAAATCGAACAGATGTCGGTTCGTCGATGCTACCATTTGAATGAGCTGACTTAGCGTCTCTTCTTGTTGGCGAACAAGACATTTTAGCTCTTGCAACTCTGAACATAAGTTCGTAGACATAATCCTCCTCCTTCAGTGCTTTAGTTATACCATTTTGGAAACATGTTGAAAAATGTTGATATTTGAAAAATGAGTGCGTAATGACGACGTATATTATAGATTTCCTAACCAAAAGTATAAAAATAGTGAACAATAGACCAATAATCGTACAAATATAAAAAGGGCCTCCATTATTGGAGACCCTTCTAATTTCTACAACCTAATTAATTCGGCTCGATTAGTCCGTATTTACCATCGCGTCTACGATATACGACGCTTGTGCTACCTGTATCAACATTATTGAAGACGAAGAAGCTATGTCCAAGCATGTCCATTTGTAATACAGCCTCTTCGGAATCCATTGGTTTCAAATCAAAGCGCTTATTGCGCACAATTTCAACTGCTTCATCATCGTAAACACCTACAGCGGATTTCTGTGCCTCCTGCTCAAGTTCTGCGAACACATATTTCGGAGACGTACCCTCCTGACGGAACTTACGATTTACTTTGGTTTTGTGTTTTCGGATTTGACGTTCCAGCTTATCTACCACAAGGTCAATAGCCGCATATAGGTCCACATGCTGTTCCTCAGCACGTAATAGTAAGTTAGGCATTGGAATGGTAACCTCAATTTGCTGCTCGTCATTATAGACACTCAAATTAACATGTACATCAGATGCTGGATCTTGATCAAAGTAACGTGTTAGTTTGCCAATCTTCTTCTCCACGTAATCTTTAATAGCTCCAGTCACTTCGATATTTTCGCCTCGAATGTTGTATTTCATATGAAGTGTCCTCCTTTTAATCCTACTGTACCCCTATTCTAACACAGATTTCTGAAAATTGTTTACTTTTCGTTAAATAGTTAAAGATCTCGTTAAAATAGGTAGATAGGATGGTTTGGTAAGATGATTTCCTCTTATAACAGGGATTTAAACCCCTTCTATAACTTTGTAATACTACTGAAATCATCTTGTATTCTTACTATACCCTGAATTCACACCACATTTGGAAGTAATTGTGAAGATTACGTGAATAATTTCACATAAGCACATAAAAAAGAGTGGCGAGTTAAAAGAGCGTACGCCACGTACTTGGACCAACGATTCCATCAGCCGTTAATCCCTTTCGTCTTTGGTAAGCTTTCACAGCTGCAGCTGTTGAAGGTCCATAAATTCCATCAACGGGCTTTGCCCCTACTGCTCTCTGTATCGCTTTTATGCTACTTTGCCCCATTTGATCTCTCATATATGGTGTAGTTACTCTAAATAACTTGTTCGGATACCTAATAATAGACGTTTGATTTTTTCTTTGTGCGATAACTTGATCCAATTTTCTTTCTGTATTTGGGCCATATATCCCGTCTACTTGAAGACCGTGTGTTCGTTGGAAGGATTCTACAACTTGTTCCGTTGACGGCCCAAAGTTTCCATCAACCGTTATGCGATAACCTGCCATCTTGAACTTCTGTTGCATTTCCTTTACATCATCGCCTTTCTCTCCTCTTTCCAGTAACCCATCGCGTTTGCTTTCAAGAGCAAGATTCAGTATCTCCCGAGTATTGGGCCCCACTATACCGTCGACGGTTAATCCTTTGTCTTGTTGAAATTCTTTAACAGCCTCCTCTGTGTTGGGTCCGAAATCACCATCTACCTGCAAGCGATATCCAAGCTCGTTTAAATCTTTTTGGAGAATTTCGACCAACTCGCCTTCTGCTCCTCTTTGCAACAAGTCTGAGTTCATTTCTGACAGCATACTTGTAAGTGCTTCCCGTGTATTTCGACCGACAATTCCATCTACCTTTAATCCTTGACTCTGCTGGAAGTCACGGACGGCACGCTCCGTATCGGGACCAAAATCGCCATCAACAGTTAAGTTATAGCCAAGTTTGTTCAACTGTTGTTGTAACGTTTCCACGAACGTTCCACTATCTCCTCGTTGCAACAAATCAGACCTCCCCACATCTCCCGACATAGGTGGTCGCTTCCCATTCAGAAGATCTCGAATCGATAATCCGAATGTGTATTCAAAGTGTGGGAAATCACGAAAGCTTACCCAATCGCCTCCCCATTTAAACCCTAATTTCTTAGCTTCAATAACCACTTCATCCCAGTCACTTAGCCCATCCCCATCACCGTCTATCCTCGTATCCCAGACGACTTTACGACCATCTTTCGTATAGAGAGCAAAGTCTATGGCTAATCCATAATTATGGTAGCTCTGTCCTGGACGAGCATTGGTCACGATGGAGCCTGGTGTTGTTCGACCTTGATTGTACAGTCTTTGCTGTTCTGCGAAACTACGATATCCATCCGTTATTAAGATTTGGACACCCCGGTTATAGGCATTTTCAATCAACTGGGTGGCCTTTCCCTTTACAACTGGGTGTAACCCATTTAAACCTCGTGAATTCTTAGACAGCACTTCTTCTAACGTAAACATAGAAAGCCCCCTGACTTTTGATATAGATGAAGGTAACTCTATATAGTACGTAGGACATAGATGCTTTGACTGCACGAATAACCAAAAAAAAGAAGTCGATGGTTTCCATCAACTTCTTTTACTCTTCTTCTGTATTTAGGTTAATCGTAACCGTTTGCTGATGAGTCTTTTCAGAAGGTACGACCACATCTGCTTTAATTAAAACAGGTGTTAGCGCTACAAGACTCACAATAATCACAAGAAAAAACCCAACTACAAATCTCGTGAACTGATGTTTCATGCTTAAAGTCTTCCTTTCTATCACATACATTTTACAGAAAATTTCGAGCGATGCAATACTTTTTATCTATATGTAACGGATTTCGTTTATTTATCGGTTTTGAATGATATGGAAACGCCTTTAATTGGAATGTTATAAGGGGGCTAATCAGGAAAGATATAGGATCAGACACAATGCTACACGGGTGAATGGAACTTAATTTATTTCTTCAGCCTTCATGAAAAGAAGTCTAACCAGCTTGGTTAGACTTCTAATGGGACGTCTGTCTGTTGGGGAGTTAGCCAGTAGGAATACCAACCACCCTCTCTCACAATTGGTTGAAACTTTGAAATGGTTAACCCAACTTCATGAGCCATTTCTTGTATCCCTTCTACAGTAGGAAGAGGATGCAAGTTTGAGTGGGCAGTAAAGAACCCATTAAATACTTTCGGGAACGCCATGGATTGGTCTATGTCATTGATTGGAGTAATCACGGATATCTTCCCGTCTTTCGAGATCCATTTAGATATATGACGTAACAATTGTTGCCTGGAAGTTAAGTCTAGATAATGAAAGATGTTATGAATTAAGACTAGGTCCACTTCTCCGGTAGATGGATGCCAAGTGGATGCATCGCCTACTTCAAACTGAATATTCGAGTACTCTTTCGACAATTGTCTAGCATAGGCAACAACATCCTCGTTTAAATCTACCCCTACCATGTCTACAGTTGGGAACGTTTCTGTGAGCTTTCTTAAATATCCTCCATATCCGCATCCTAAATCAACGACAGTCTGCGTGTTCTCTTCTTGAACAATCCGTTTAATTCGCTTGATCGCAAAGTTCTCAAGTAAGGAGGACGTCTCGGCCACAACTGAACCAAACCGGTCATGATTAAACACTGCACGTTCATTTGAGGTCATGTACGTTGGATAGGAGAGCAGCGTCGGAATATGTAATTCCATGACTTCTTTCAATAGCGCGCCAATGCCCGCTCCTTCACTAGATAGGAACTCCCCACAGTTTTTCTTTGAGGTACGGTAGCGGTTGCCTGTTCTCTTCCTTAAGTGATGTACAACAGCTCCAATTTGTACCCAGCAGTCAAGGAGTTCTTCAGACAATCCCGTTTCGTCCACAACTTCTCTTACAGTTTTCGGCTTCTCGAACATCCGAAATAAGTTCAATTCATTCCCGACGTACGCATGCCATGTAGACAGGAAAGATTCGTTCTTCTTCATCCATCCTCTTGCTTTTAAGGCTTTTTGCCACTCTTTCATTCTGTTACTCCTCTCGTTCCCATGGGTAATCTTCTGAACGTTGAAAGAAATACTCCATTTGTTTATCCTTCGCACGACCAGACGAACGTTTCGGCATCAGTCCGATTTGAACGAATCGGTCGATTGCATTCTCATCCCAACGACCAAGCCCAGAAATATTAAGCATTTGCTTCACGTGAAGTTTTGAGTCTTGCTCAATCCGTTCAATGCTTTTCATTCGAATCCTCCGAAAGAAGCGATAAGGAAACGAATAAGCCAACGCCGACAGATGACTAAGGTTTAAGAGAAATTGTGCTCTAGGACGACGAACTTGTTCATACCACTGTAAACAGTCGTTGTCGAACTTATGATTCCGCTTCATCCAACCAAGTAGCTCTCCTAACACATCAGCATCTTGAATCGCCAAATTCATTCCTTCTCCTGCCATAGGATGAACCGCATGCGCGGCGTCTCCAATTAAAGCCATATTGCCTGATACGTATTTGGACACGTGATACATATTCGGAATCATAAGCTGTATTCGCTTCCAATCTTCTAGTTCAAGAACATGATCCTGAAGTTCAGGGCATAGTTCTGCATAAGAGTTGTGAAATAACTCGATTCCTTCTTTTTTCATTTCTTTATAGGCTCCCGCTTTAATTAGGAACACTGTCCGTATTTGGTCATTTGGTAGAGGGAATAATCCAAGAAAACGATGATTCGTCGTAACAATCTTCCCATCTATGAAATCTTCTGGCCTTGAGAAAGTGACCGTTAAGAAATGATGGTTATAGGTTCTGTTTTTAACAGATAACCCCATAGCTTGACGGGTTGGAGATGTTCTTCCTTCTGCCCCAACATAAAAGGAGGCATGGATGTGATAGTCCCTATCTTCTCTTGAGTGTCGGACAATGGCTTTATCACCTTCAAACCCTCTAAAACGAGCAGGCTGGATATATGTAAAGTAGGATTTGTATTCGTTCGCTTTGTGGAGTAGGATGCTTTTCAATTTCTCATGTGGAATCATTAGTGCATAGTTGTATGGGGATTGTAATAAAGAATAGTCCATGTTTGATTGACCGATTGTTTTAGGGGACGTATTAACTTGTCTTTCTAATTCAATGAACTGAAGCTGGTCAAGGGCATGACCAGATGGAAGAACCTCTTGAAGTACTCCTAAATCGTCTAAGATTGCTAATGTCTTAGGCTGAAGTAGTTCGCCTTTATAGGAGGGAGACTCCGCTTTTAATTGCTCCACCACTGTCGTATGTACGCCTTGACTAGCAAGTTTGACAGCAAGTGCCAGACCTCCAACACCTCCGCCATTCACTAATACCTCCGTCTTCATTCACAACACCCCTACCTGCTTCTTCACTGTAAAACTATTCCACCCATCAGGAAAATATAAACATTTCACTAGCCTTCTCTACTAGCATTTGCTAGAATGGTCGATAAACTTAGTTTAGGGGAGGGTCTCCGTGTTTACCTATAAGGTCTCAAATGAAGTATCTCTTCGACTTCTTGAAGAACAAGATGCTGAAGAGTTGTTTCAACTTACCGATCACTCTAGAGCACATTTAATGGAATGGCTTCCATGGCTCGATGCAATTCGCGCACCCAGTGATTCTCTCTCCTTTATTGAACAAGCGCGTAAGAAGTTCGAGAATAATGAGGGGATGGATGTGGGGATCATCTATCATGGACAAATCGTAGGGATTGTTGGATTTCATTACTTTGATTACACCAACCGTAAGACAAGCATCGGTTATTGGCTAGGTGAACCCTTCCAAGGCAAGGGCATTATGACAGACACTTGTCGGGCCATGATAGAATACGCGTTTATAACGCTCGACATGAATCGCATTGAAATCCGATGTGCGACACAGAATGAAAGAAGTAATGCAATTCCTAAGCGTCTAGGTTTCAATTACGAAGGAACTGCGAGACAATCTGAATGGCTCTATGATCACTACGTCGACCACGACTTCTATGGCTTACTAAAAAGCGAGTGGGAAACGATAACGTGAAAGGAGAATGCATATGATTTCGGAGCAATCCACCCCAGCACAAATCGTAGACCGTTATCCTTCAACAAAGTCTATCCTTCTGCATTATGAAGTAGACGATTCAAGTTCCCTCCCCTTGCATGAACTCGTGTCAAACCGAACAGGAAAACTGGAACGACTGTTATCCCAGTTGGAACGAGCAGCAGACCTCGATTCTCCAAGGTGTGTCCCCAAAGGATATGAAACGTAACGAACAACAACCGCTTAGTTATACTAAGCGGTTGTTGTTCTTCTCTTACTGGGATGTAACTCCTTTTTCCTTCTGCCTGAGTTCAATTCGACGAATCTTCCCAGATGTCGTTTTCGGTAGTTCTTCTAGAAACTCAATTTTCCGAGGGTATTTGTAAGGCGCAGTTAGCTCTTTCACATGGTTTTGCAGGTCTTCAATTAACGCATCCGACGGTTGCTCTTCTGGTTGAAGGACGACAAATGCTTTGACAACATTCCCTCTAATTTCATCGGGACTTGCAACAACCGCACATTCTTGCACAGCAGAATGTTTTACGAGCGCATCTTCAACTTCAAATGGACCAATGGTGTAGCCAGAACTAATAATAATGTCATCCCTCCGCCCCTCAAACCAGTAATACCCATCCTCATCTTTTTTGGCTTGGTCTCCGGTAACATAGTAATCACCTCGTCGAGACATTTGGGTGCGTTCAGGATCTTTATAGTATTCTTTAAACAAGGCAGGTGTTTCAAGATGGACAGCAATATCCCCAACTTGTCCAACGCCTAGCGGAACCCCTTCTTCATCAATTAGTTCAACACGGTTTCCAGGCGTCGGCTTGCCCATGGAGCCCGGCTTCACTTCCATCCCTTTTAATACTCCGACGAGAAGGGTATTCTCAGTCTGACCATATCCATCTCGTACGGTAATGTTAAATTGGCGCTTAAATGTGTCAATTACTTCACGATTAAGAGGTTCTCCGGCTGAGACCGCACTGTGCATATGGGATAAATCATACTGATCCAAATTACGTTCTTTCGCCATAAGACGGTATTCGGTTGGCGTACAACACAAGACGTTCATTTCATGACGCTGAAGCAGTTCTAAGTATTTAGAGCTTGAGAATTTCCCCTGATAAATAAATCCAGTAGCACCAGAACCGAGCACTGAAAGAAACGGACTCCAAATCCACTTCTGCCACCCTGGACCAGCCGTTGCCCATACACGGTCTTTCTCTTTAATATCTAACCAGTGAGAGGCTGCTGTTCTTAAGTGAGCGTACCCCCAGCCATGTGTATGAACGACCCCTTTCGGTAATCCAGTCGTACCAGACGTGTACGAGATAAATGCAAGATCGTCAGACGAAGTGTCTGCCATGTCTAATTGTTCCGAGGAAACATTCATTAGATCATCTAACGATTTCCACCCCGAAACGTGATTCCCAATTACAAACGGAAGCACGCCATCCAAATTAACATCTTGAAATTGGTCTACACATGGATACGAACTTACAACTGCTTGCACCTCGCCATGTTGAATGCGGTACTGTAAGTCTTTCGCTTTTAACATCTCGGAACTTGGGATGACGACAAACCCTGCTTTTAATGCACCAAGGTACACTTCGTAAGCTTCAATAGACCTTGGAATCATAACAAGGACTTTATCTCCCTTCTTTAGCCCTTGTGAATAGAAAGCGTTTCCAATTCGGTTCGCAGATCGGATTAACTTATTGTACGTAATCTCCCTTGAATTACCTTGGTCGTCCTCCCATTTCAATGCTACATGTTCAGGATCTTTGGCATACACCTCAACCTCTGATACCACATTGTAACTAGGAGGGGCAATTAGCTCGCTTCGTTCCACGTGAACACCCCTTTACTGTATAAAGTTAGCTTTCGATGCTTATTATAACACAATATTCTGACACCTTAACCCTAAAAAAGAAGAGGCTCTCCCTCTTCTTTATGTTTCATAAGATACTTGTTCTACTGGCTGGACGGGGGCATAACGATGATAGACCGGATATACCCGCGTATACCAAAATTGAATAACTATACCTAGAAACAGTACACCTGCTAATGTCCCAAGTCCCACAGGCCCACCGATAAGAAAACCTGCGCTTGCAGTGACGACAGCGACAAGTGTCTGACCAGCGCGTAAGCTCAAATTGAATCGTTCGCTCACAGCTAAGAACAGCTGATCTACAGGAGCGCGCGGAAACTGTGGTAGTATATAAACGGCTACACCAAGACCTACAATCATGACTCCTGTTGCTAAGATGAGAAGTTGCCACCAGATAGGGGCTCCTGACCAATCCACGTGTGTAAATACAACTTCAAGCCAGAAGTCTAGAATCAGTGATTCGAGCACAAGTGGAATAATTGCTCTTACTTCAGGCAACTGTTTCATTAACCACCCATTCACGAATATGAAGATTAATTGAAACACAGCATACCAAAAGCCAACTGTATATCCGAACATGTCAGACATCCCTACGAAGAAAGCTGTCCAAAAGCCTGCGCCAAGAGCTGCGTTAATAATTAACGCTACACCGAAGAAATTTAATATCATTCCAAGAAGGTAAATCGTAACTCGATAAAGCATTACGACCGCCTCCTTCCGTCGTAGTATAGTCAATCTGAAAAGCTGCCAAAAAAAACGAAATCCTCTACTACTTATCGTCAAATCCAAAAAGATTCTAATACTGATTGAAGGCACCGTCAAGCACATGACTCACATCCCAAAAAGAGGCAAAAAAAAAAGCACCTTCAATTTCGACAGGTACTTCCTTACATGAACTCATCTTCTAATGAATGATAAGTCTGCTTCTCTACGTACATGTTGTTTATACTTATTTCCATATGACGTTCCAACAACTCATAAACTCGGGGCAAATCCTTTTGTTCAAGAGCTTGTACAATGTGTTCATGCTCTTTAAATCGATCACTTTGTTTCATATCCACGTCATAGAAGATATCGTATAACATCAAGTACACATCAATTTGGTTTAATAACCGCTTCATATAATCTTGTAGAAAGCTATTTCCACTCTTTTCAGCGAGATACATATGAAATGCGTTATTTACTTCAATGTAATTCATTAAACTATCTTTCGTATAGCTTTCTTTCTCTTGCTTGATTAAACGTCTCATCTCTTCAAAGTCTGGTTCTTCTAAGGAATGAACGCTTAAACGAGCAGCCATTTGTTCCAATTCTTTGCGTATTTCGAAAGCCTGATGAATTTCCGCTAACGTTGGCTGAACGACGAAGGCACCGCGATTTGGAATAATTGTGACAAGTCCTTCTTGTTCTAGTTGTTTGAGCGCGTGTCGAATCGGAGTACGCGAAACTTCAAGACGCAAAGAAATGACTTGCTCCACCAATTGTGTCCCAGGAGCCAGCCTCCGGAATAAGATGGCTTCCTTTATGGCTTCATAAACTTTGTGAATCATAGACGTTCGTTCACTCATCTGCTAAGGTTCATCCTTTACCTATCTAATTAGGCTAATCGTTTAAAGTTCTGTCCTAAAATCTCGTTCATATTGTGCACAGTAACGAAAGCCGTCTCATCGACTTGTGCAATATACCGTTTTAGTTTGCTCAAGTCTTTTCGTTTCAAGATGGTCGTAATAACCTCTTTCGATTCATAGTTAAATGCACCTTTGGCAGCATGAATCGTAGCGCCTTTCCCTAACTCTTCTACAATAAAGGCACGTACACGATCGCTTTCTGAACTGATAATGACAATTTCCTTATTATCATTTAACTGCTGTAGTGCATAATCGATTACGATTCCATTTAGAATGACACCGAATAATGCATACAATCCAACTTGTGGACCGAAGAGTAAGATTGAGAAGCCTGCAATTGCAAAGTCAGAGAACAGCACGGCTTTCCCCATGTCAATTCCTAGGTACTTGTTAATAATCATCGCAATAATGTCTGTTCCGCCCGTTGAAGCCCCTTGGTGGAAGACAATCGCAATACCGAAGGCCGCAATCGCTTGTCCAATAATAAGTTGAATCAACACGTCATTACTCATTGGTTCTTGGATTGGAATCAACACTTCAAGTGCCCATACCATAATGGAAACGGCGATACTTGTATAAATCGTCTTTGCTCCAAATTTAAACCCAATAAAAATAAAACCGAGTACTAAGCAAGCCAAGTTGGCAATTAACATGAAAACACCAACTGGAATATGTGCGAAAACCTGGTTAAGAATGATTGAAAGGCCACTGACTCCCCCGGTTGCGAGGTTATTCGGTGACAAGAAGAATACGGTGTTAACGGCTACACATAACACGCCGAAATTCATAATAAGAAATGAGAGCACTTTATTTCGCATAGACACCTTCCTTTGCCGATATATTTTGTCGTTCAAAATTGTAGTACAATCACAACTTTGAATTATATAGACCCAGGTAGAAGATGTAAACCAGTTAAGCGTTTACAATTATAAAATATTAACAAAAAAATCCCCTCACACTTAAAGGGGATCTAACGGTCAAATTGAATTTCATATACTTGTGGTTCAGAAGCCTCACTCAGCTCAATCAACTCTGCCTGAATAGGCTGGTTTGTACGGGAGAAAGTAAATTCACCAACACCTTCGATATGGATAATTGCTTCTTCCCAATCCTCACGACTTGTCAGAAAGATTCCATATAACTTGCCACTTTTCATCACTTGCTCAAATATCGTTTTTTCTTTAGTTGTCGTCGTTTTAACAAATTCCATTCGATGGTCATCTAAGGATTCAAAAACAGCCACGCCCTGTTTACTTGTTTGACCAGACTGCCTGATTGTATACGCAGCGACACGTAAAGATGAATCTTCAGATTTAAGTAAGTGCTCTACCTGTAAGGACTCCCCTTCCTTAAGAGTAGTTGACTCTGTTAGAAAGGTTTCTGCTTCGTTTAGGTTTGCTGTGATTACCCCAGCTTGTTCCCCATCATCCCCTAACCACTTCCATAGGAAGAAGGACACGAGCAGGGCAATCGTAAACGTTATGAGTAATCTTCTTATTCTGCCCATCTTAAACTCCTTCTTAGTTCAGTTGCTGTTCCATCTTATCACAGCGACTCGATTAGGAGTATGAAGAAGGAGTGAACATGGACATGATGATTCTTGTTCATTTATGATTCAGTTTTGCTACAGGGGTAAGCCTCCATACGTCTTTAGCATATTGCTGAATCGTTCGGTCGCTTGAGAATACACCCGAGTGCGCTACATTTAAGATACACTTCCTAACCCATTCCGACCGATGATGAAATTGTCGTGTTACTTCGTGTTGCGCGTCTACGTAAGAAGCGAAATCTTTCAGCACGAAAAACTCATCGTAGTCAATCAAGCTATAATAAATGGACTTAAAGTCAACATCTTCTTTTACAAACGTGCCATTTACGAGTTGATCTAGAATGTGCTTCAAACGGGGGTCCTGATTATACATTTCTCTCGCGTGGTAGCCACCATGTTCATAATAATGGATTACCTCATCAGGCCTCAGGCCGAATAGAAACATGTTCTCCTCCCCAACCGCTTCTGCCATTTCAATATTCGCCCCATCGTACGTACCGATCGTTAAAGCTCCGTTCATCATGAATTTCATGTTTCCTGTCCCAGATGCTTCCTTACTAGCCGTTGAAATCTGTTCACTAACGTCAGCCGCAGGCACGATTTGTTCCGAATGTGTGACCCCGTAGTTTGGTATGAACACAACCTTGAGTTGATCTCGAATGGTTGTATCTGAGTTGATAGTTTGTGCGACAGTGTGGATAAGCTTTACAACGCTTTTGGCTAAATGATAGCTCGGAGCCGCTTTTCCTCCAAATAAGAACGTGCGCGGAACTATAGATAAATTTGGATTATCTTTCAGCACTCGGTATAAATCCAAGATATGAAAGACGTTAAGTAACTGTCGTTTATAAGCGTGCATCCGCTTAATATGAACGTCAAAAATAGAGGCGGGGTCTACTTTAATCCCGTAATCGTTCCATATTTTCTTTGCAAGCATGTTCTTATTCTTCTGCTTCACTTGCGCAAATTCATTCTGTAAGGAAACATCATCTGCGTACTTGGCTAATCGTTCTAGCTCTTCAGGTGACTCTATCCATGCAGGTCCAATGGCTTCAGTTATCGTTTTAGACAAGAGTGGGTTCGCAGTTAACAACCATCTACGGTGGGTAATGCCATTCGTTTTGTTATTAAATTTATAGGGCTCCTCTTTATAGAAGAGCGAGAGCAATTCGTTCTTTAGAATATTGGAATGAAGCTTAGAAACACCATTCACACTATAGCTCCCTACTACAGCTAAATGAGCCATGTTCACATACCCATGAGAAATGATAGCCATCCGTTCGATTAATGCCCACTCTCCTGGATGTCGGTCCCATAATTGCTGGCAGAAGCGCTCGTTAATTTCATTGATGATCATATAAATCCGTGGTAACAGCGGTTGCATTAAGTCAATTGGCCATTTCTCAAGCGCCTCGACCATAATGGTATGGTTCGTATAAGAGATTGTGCGAGTCGTTACATCCCACGCCTCATCCCAACCAAGTCCTTCTTTGTCCATAAGTAAACGCATTAACTCAGGTATCGCTAGCACTGGGTGGGTATCATTTGTATGAATGGCTACCTCATTTGGGAGGTCTGTAATTGGGATGTTCTTACGTTTGAAACGACATAAAATACTTTGCAGACTTGCAGAAACCATAAAGTACTGTTGCTTTAGACGCAGCATTTTACCTTCAATTGTAGAATCATCTGGATATAGAAATTCAGATATGGCTTCTGTATTTCGTTTATATTCAATAATACGATGGTAGTTCTTGTGATGAAGCTGGTTGAAATCGAAATCCTTAATTGCCGATTCTGCACTCCATAGCCGCAAAGAATTGACCGTGCGATTCTCATACCCAACCATTGGAATGTCATAAGGGACCGCTAATACAGGTTCATAATTGACATGCTCATATCGAATTCGGTCCCCCTCTGTTACGCTGATGACCTCGCCATAGAAAGGGACTTCAACAGCCTTATCAGATTTCCGGACCTCCCACACATTTCCCTCTCGTAACCAATAATCAGGTACTTCCACTTGATACCCATCCACGATTTTCTGTTCGAACAGACCATACTTGTATCGAATGCCACATCCATGCCCCGGCAATTGCAAAGAAGCTAATGAGTCCATAAAATCCGCTGCTAGCCTGCCTAATCCACCATTGCCAAGACCTGCATCCGGTTCTTGAAGTTCCACAGCCTCTAAGTCAATCCCAAGGTCCCCTAGTCCCTTCTCACACAAATCTCGAATCCCAAGATTTACGAGGTTTGTTTTAAGTAACTTTCCAAGCAGAAACTCCATAGATAGGTAGTAAACTTGTTTCGTTGGTTCATCTCGATAGAAATCATTTGTCCGAATCCAGTCCTTGCTCAACTGTTCCCGCACCATGCTCCCCAGTGTAGCGTAACAATCCGTTAACGTGGCTTCTTCTACGCTCTTCCCATGCATGGTTTCTAATCGAGAGACAAACATCTCTTTAAATCGATGTTTATTCTTAAACATGATTCCCGTCACCTCCACAGTTAATGACACACAAGAAGTAAGAAGGTCCTTGAAGAAGGCACGCCTACAACTGGAGCACATTCTTCATGGACCTTTCGGAACTAATGCATCATTTTCTTCTCCCACACACGTGGGTTGTTCTCATTCCCTTTCAGCATTCTGTGGTGGTCAACCACTACCTCCTTATCCAAAATACTATGTTCAAGCTTGACATATTCACCAATTTCACAATTTTGCATAATAATACTGGCTTTAATGTGAACTCCATTTTTACCGTGTACTCCTCGGAATAAGTTGCTTTTCTGCTCGGTGTTTCACATGAAACGATTTCAATTTTTCTAAATTATAGAGTAGAATTAGCGAAACAAAAACAACCCATCCTGCATTAAATCTATGTCTTTATCACTCTTGGTTGTCCCAAACTATTTACATCCTAATTAATCTATATCTTCAAGCAATGAATAGACACCTCACCCCTTTGTGTCACTGTTTCGTATAGTTCTTCTTGATCTTCTATGAGAGATTGATGTCGCTACTGAGATGGTTATCCTTTCCCCTAGAATTACATTAAGAAGACTGAGGCGAGAACACCGAACGTTCCTTCACACAAACTTGCAAGAAGTCCATAGAGTGTTAGTAGTAAGTTATGCATAATCGGAGTGAAAGATGATGGTCTTTCACAACAACTATGTAACGTGCTATCGGTTGTATCACGAGAATGAAAGAAGAGGGTAGAACCTCTATTAATTCGCTCATATGGATGAACCTGAAAACTATGAATATTTATTCACAGCACTTGTAGAGAATAGAGAAGAAGAACTAATAAAGAATTGAGCATTTCCATTTCAATTAAATGAGAATATCGATACAATACGTATGCATCTTTAACAATGGGAGGATTTACTATGGCACAACAAATTGAAGGAAAAACAGCACTTGTAACAGGCGCCGGGCGAGGAATTGGACGTGCAACAGCAATTGAGTTAGCTAAAGCTGGTGTCCACGTTGCTCTTGTAGCACGTTCTGAGGATACATTGAAAGAAACGAAGCGCTTAGTGGAAGAGCACGGGGTTAAAGCAGCTTATGCTCAAGCTGATATCTCCTCTCTAGAAGAAGTGGAGGCTGCTGTTCAGTCACTTAAGGGTGCTTTGGGCTCCATTGATATTCTTATTAATAATGCAGGGATTGCGAAGTTTGGTAACTTCCTCGAACTTGATCCAGTTGAATGGAAGAAAATCATTGATGTGAACTTAATGGGTACATATTATGTAACTCGCGCGATCCTACCTGAAATGATTGAAGCTCAAAAAGGCGATATTATTAACATTTCGTCTACAGCGGGTCAGAAAGGCGCTCCAGTCACAAGTGCCTATAGCTCATCTAAGTTCGGTATGCTTGGCTTAACTGAATCACTTGCTCAGGAAGTACGTAAGCATAACATTCGCGTAACAGCGTTGACTCCAAGTACTGTCGCTACCGATTTAGCAACAGAGAACGAGTTAACAGATGGGAACCCAGAGAAAGTCATGCAACCTGAAGACCTAGCAGAATTTATCGTTTCTCAATTGAAACTTAATTCACGTACATTTGTGAAGTCTGCTGGACTATGGTCTACAAATCCATAAAGGATTACATCAGCTTAGTTATTTCCCCGGAAATCGACAAGCAAATGTGACAAAAAGAGCGTAGCCACTATGGCTACGCTCTTTCGATTTATTTGTTTAGTTTCTTCAATTCAGCTAACACTTCGGAAGGCTCCGCACGGTCTTTGTAATCTGCTTTCGTATATTCGTAAGCAATCTTACCATCTTTCGTGATGATGTACGTGGCAGCTACTGGAAGCGTATAAGAGTCATCTCCGTTACGTTCTTCTAATTGGAACTGCTTCTCTTTGTAAATCTCAGCCAAGTACCCTGGTAATGAATAAACTAAGTTAAACTCATCTGCAATTTGGTTTCCTTCATCGCTTAGTACGTGGAATTGAAGGTCATTCTTCTCTTGCGTTGACAAGGAAGCATCAGGCTGTTGGGGACTAATTGCCATAAGCTCTGCGCCTTCTGCATGAATATCTTCAAGGATTGCCTGATAAGATTGCAACTCAAGGTTACAATACGGACACCATCCACCACGGTAGAATGTTAAAATGACTGGTCCGTTTTCCAATACGTCATATAAATTCACTTCAGAGCCCTTTGCATCTGGCAGAGTGAAATCAGGTGCATCTTCCCCTACTCGTAGACCCTTTCCTTCGTTAGAATCCTCTAATTCTTGAATGGCTTTAGACATTTTATTTCTTGTCTCTTCAGGTAATGCTGCCTTTGACTTCTCGATATATTCATTAAATTGTTGTCTCATTGTTGTCATGTCAATCACTCTCCTTATACAGACTAACCCTATTGTAATACTTATTTATTACAATGGAAAATTATCCGCACTGTCGTGGTTCCTAGGAGGTCTTCCAAGAAGACTCGATAGGATAGATCTTTAATGATTCTACGTTAACCTCTCCATCTACAGCATAGATTTGTAAATCTTTGCTGGTTAAGGATGGGAAGATTCGATTTGTGAGAACTTCTTCCCCACCATTTGCAAATAGCTCTACAGATGAGCGGTCTACGAATATACGCATCGTAACCGTTCCATTTTCTTTGATCTTAGTCGGAGCCCGGTATACACCTGAAAAAGAAGGGTGAAAATCCGTCACTCCTGAGTATTGCCTGTCTGTGAACATATAACCGTTCTCCGCATCATATCCGACAACGGTTTGTTCACCCGTTTCTGTTCCTTGACGCACACGGAAACCGAACTCGCGTGCGGTACCCACCTTAAACTCGGCCACAACTTCATACGTCTGGCGGTCAAATGAAGATAATTGAACCGGCTCTGAAATCGTTTTGTCTGCCATCTCATATACTGGCTCCATTCTTAGGTCCTTCATCTCTTCTACAGGTTGTTGAACCAACTGAACTTCCCCAGATTGGTCAGTTTGAAGAGAGAGCGTTCTAGGCATGGACATGGCACCTCTAAAAGGATGGGTAGGTATTGCTGATGCATACTCCCAATTGCTCATCCAAGCCATCCAGATGGGGCGTTCTGCCCCGTTAAAGAGTTGAGCCGCATAGAAATCTTTTCCATAATCGACCCAGTTAATTCCTTGGTCTTTCTCATCCCGAATAAATTCCTTCCCATTAAATTCACCTAAGAAGTATTGGCCCCCAGAGCCACCAGCTATGCTTCCGGGGTTCATGTCGACTTGCAACACCCATTTCTCATTCTTAGTATTTCCATCAACAGGTAACTGGAAGAGTTCAGGCGTCTCCCACACACCACCGTGTGCCCCAACATCTTGTCCATATTCACTCAAGTAATCCCAGTCCCTTAAGTTCTTGGACCCGTAGAACATGATTTTGTTCCCTGCTGCTAGCAGCATCACAAACTGACTGGAAGCTTCATGCCATATGACTTTAGGGTCCCTGAAATCGACGATGCCTGGATTCGGCACAACAGGATTACCTTCGTATTTCGTCCACGTTCTCCCCTCATCCGTACTATAGGCAATGCGCTGGTCTTGGGTATCTCCAGCACTTGTGTAAAAGGCAACGAGCCCACCTTCATCTGTTGGGAATAAGCCACTCTCATTCGTTTCATCAGCAATGACACTCCCTGAGAAGATCATTCCGTGCTCATCAGGCTGCAACGCGACATCAAGTTCTTCCCAATGAACTAAATCTTCACTCACTGCATGCCCCCAACTCATGTTCCCAAACTGAGATCCATGTGGATTATGCTGGTAGAACAAATGATACTCCCCGTTGTAATACACCATTCCGTTCGGGTCGTTCATCCAATTTGATTGTGGAGTAAAATGATATTGCGGGCGGAAAGCCTGATTATATGCGTCAGGTATAGAAGAAATTGTTGCAGGATTCTCACCAATTGAATCATTTGATGATGTGTAGTTGTATACGAGGCTTAACCCAATGATGGTTAGAAATACAATAAATAAGATCAGGGTAATCGCCTTGATGTTGATTCTCATATTCTTTCCTCCAGTTAAATGAATAAGAAAACAGCTAACGAAATCGTTAGCTGTCCCCTCTTACAAGTATCATAGAACAATAGTCGTTATTGCATAGCGCTCATCATGCTGAATGAGTTACTGAATGAATTGCTCATTGCACTAACAGAATTGTTCATTGGATTGTGGAATGCACTACTAAAGGAAGTAGACGTCGACATTGATGTGCTGAATGAAAGACCAAATGAATCACTGAATAGGTCCTCAAATGGATTGTCAACCAAGTCACTTGTCGCCGTGCTTGTTGCAGAAGCAGAGCCATTGCCAGAGCTTGAAGCCATGGACGTTACAGTCGTTCCGTTTGAAGAAGCGGAGCTCATTGCTGTGCCATTGCCAGTCGTAGAAGACTGTGCCACTGTGTTAGAGCTTGTCTCTCCATCTTCTGTTGTTGTCTGGCTAGAAGCGTTACCAGTTGCCTGACCATTCTCTCCGCTTGTTGCTTGTGCTTCAGCGTGATTATCAGCGTCAGTTTCGTCTGTACTTGCTTCGCTATCTGCTTGACTTGCCGCGTTTCCGTTACCAGCTGTTGCTGCTGTCGCTGCAGCGTTACTAGTTGTAGTACCTTCTTCTGCATTTCCTTCACTTGAAGCTTGACCAGCTGCTGTACCATTGCCAACTGTTGCTGCTTGTGCACCAGCGCCGCTTGTTGCTTCACCGTCTTCTGTTGTTGTTTCAACCGCAGAGGAAGCAGAGCCGTTTCCTGTGCTATTTGCTTGTGCAGCAGCATTGCTGTTCGCTACGCCGCCTTCTTGTTCTGGAGCAAGAACGCCTTGGTCTAGTGTCTCAACAACCTCTGTTTCATCGCCTTCAATGGAAAGTTGTACAGAAGGAGCAAGCGTTCCACCAAAGTGTTCGAATTGGAACTCTTCAGATTGCTGGCCAATTTCAGGAATGCCAATGCCATCTAGGTCAGAGAAGTTTGCAAAGCTAACAACTGTTCCTTCTGGCATTACCATCCAAGAATACGCTTGATATGGATTGCTTTCAGGGTTGGTTAGGACTAGACCACTTTCGTTAAGCGGCTCATAATCACCCTTAAGGGAATCCGCTACGAAACCGTAAAGACCATCTTCTGCGTCAATCCCTGGAGCGAATTTGTCTGTGTGCGTATCTGTGAATAAATAGTACTTGTCGTCTTTCATTACGATATGAGGACGCTCAAGTTCTTGGTTCATGTTCGGCGCTTCAAGTAGTGGAGCTTGGATTTCGTATTCCGTTAGCTCATCGTTCGTCGCTTTCGCAATACCAATGTTTCCGTTGAATAAAGTAGATTCTGACTGCTCAACAAAGTTCTCTTTCGCACGTTCAGCAGGCGTACCATTCGTGTTTCCTTCGAACAGGATATATTCTTCGCCAGTTGCAGGGTCTTGGAAGAACCATGGGTCACGGAAAGCATACGCAATGTCGCCTTGTTCAGATTCTTCTTTCGTTTGATAATACTTGCCTTCTGGCTCAAGGATCACATCATGGTCGGACCATTCAGAGAATTGAATGCCATCTTCTGTTATTTCAACATCTGCAGATGCTTTCGCAAGACGTTGCTCATACGTTAATTGTTTTTCACCCTGACGACCTGTTGCGGTGTAGAACGCGTGTAGCTTTCCATCTTCGTCAATCATGGCAGAACCAGCCCACTGGCGGGAACCTAGTGCTTCACCTTCAGGGAATAGTTTGCCGCCCTCTTCCCAGTTCTCTCCATCTTTAGAGATGTAATATTTAATTTCTGCAATATCATGGCGCTTACCAGGAAGCACATCGTTCGGTGCTGATAATGCAAAGATTACTTGGTAGCCATCTACTTCTGCGATGGAACCGTCTTTGTTACGTAGTGGCCACGTATCCCAAGTTTGGGCATTTTCGTCTAATTGATCTAAGTTATCTAAGTTAATTTCTTCCATTGTGTTCTTAGCTGTACGCTCGAATTTTTGAGCTTGTTCACTTGTCCATTTTGGTGTTTCATCTTTATCTTCATTTTCAGGGTACTCGATTTCACCTTCAGCTAGTTCCCCTACAATTTTGGACTCTGTTCCGTCCATTTCAAGCTGTAGAGTCGGTGCGAAAGAACCACCAGTTTGGAAGTTGCCATTCTCATCGTGGAATTCATTCACGAAGCTAATCACGTTCAAGTTCGGAAGTACCGCCCAAGAATAGGCTTGGAATGGGTCTTCTTCTGGATTCGCTACAACTAGGCCTGTATCGTTCATTGGCTCATAATCTCCACGAAGCTCTTCGTTCACGAAACCATATACACCGTCTGGCCCTTTGATGCCATCAGCAAATGTAAACTCGTGAGTAATGGTGAATAGATGGTAGTTCCCATCTTGGTAAACGATGTGAGGACGCTCTAGCTGTTGGTTCGTATAGTCTGCGTGTAGCAATGGCTCTTGTAGTTCGAAGTTATCTAAACTATCATCCGTTGCTTTCGCAATCCCGACATTCCCGTTAAAGTGTTTTGCATTTTCAGGTACATCTGGGTTCTCGCTTGGTTGCATTTGCCCAGCAGTATTCCCTTCAAATACGATATATTCTTCACCAGATTCAGGGTCTTGGAAGAACCATGGATCACGGAAAGAGTAAAGGATTTCTCCTTGGTTTTGTTCTTGAGTTTGATACATTTCTCCGTCTGCTTCTGCTAAGATCTTATGTTCACCTGTTGGATGAGCTTCGACTCCTTCTTCATCTGTTGTGAAGGAGAAGGTTGTTTTCGCAAGGCGTTGTTCTAGGTGTGTATCCACCGTTACTTCCTCACCAAACTCATTTGTAGTTGTATAGACCGGCTCTTCTCCGTTACGACCAGATGCCGTATAGAATAAGTTGACTGTCCCATCTTCTTCAAGCATCGCTGAACCAGCCCACTGGCGAGAGCCAAATGCTTTCTCTGGGTCATATGGAAGACCACCTATTTCCCAATTCTTACCGTCTTTGGAGTAGAAATAGCGAATTTCAGCTTCATCGTGGCGACCACCCCATGTGTAGTCTTTAGATGCTGTTAGTGCGAAGACTACTTTATAGCCATTAATCTCTGCTAGAGACCCGTCACGATTACGTAGTGGCCAAGTGTCCCATACCCATAGGTCAGGTGCTACATCAGTGAAGGAATCAATGTTGGACGGTGTATTCTCGTCGGTACGCTCAAAGTTCTGAGCATCTTCACGCGTCCACTCGGCTGTTACGACATCCGCGTCTGCATGTACGTTCTCGTTATGTAGTGGGTTTTCGTATACGACCCCTGCCATAACAGCTGCTGTCATTGTTGCCATGGATAATGTTTTCGCTTTTCTAGTGTTCACTTGCATGAACCCTCCTCATTATTTCTTTGTTTCGAATACAGTTACAAACTTACTTGAACCTTTTGAGGAGCGTCAACGCGCATATGAAGAGGTATGAACATGCGACTATCGCCTTATGAAATCTTGCCACATCAACGCTTCTGGCAATCTTTCATACTTATGTAAACGTTGCCCACATTTACAAAAAGGATACGTTTTGACTAATTCTAAGTAAAGAAGCGAATAGGAATTACGTACTAAATGGATGAGTAAATTTGTATTGTTCTTTTCAATTAAATGGATGATTAAGGAAGCTTTACATTGCGTTTACAATTAGGTTCTATACACAACCATTCGAATCATTGTCCTATCAATTAGGGGGTCCTATCGACTTTTCAAGTGGGGGCTTAGAAATGAAATTAAATTCGTATTAAACATTTATACAAATTGGACTCAACATCCAATAGATGTAGGAAATAACGATGAATTAAAAAAAGTGGATGGGGCTTCCCCATCCACTTAAGTCCTAATTTGAATATGATTCTGAAGCAGGAATATCAGTTTCCTTACCGCGTTCAGAGCGAGCAATAATCACAGCTGCTGCTGCGTCTCCTGTTACGTTAACAGAAGTACGGCACATATCAATCAATCGGTCTACTGCAAGCACAAGTGAAATTGCCTCCACTGGAAGCCCTACAGAAGTTAACACCATAGAAAGCATGATCAATCCTACACCTGGTGCTCCTGCAGTACCAATACTTGCGAGCGTTGCTGTTAGAACAACAGTTAACAAATCACCAAATGCAAGGCTTTCGCCATACATTTGAGCAATGAACATGGTCGCTACCCCTTGCATAATTGCCGTTCCGTCCATGTTAATCGTCGCTCCGAGTGGCTGAACAAATCCACTTACCGATTTCGGTACGTTCAACTTCTCTTGCACCGTCTTCATGGAGACGGGTAGTGTACCTGAACTACTCGACGTACTGAAAGCGACAGCCATAGCAGGGGAGAATTTCTTGAAGAAGTCGAAAGGATTCATTTTCCCTAGTAGCGCAATAGCAGACCCGTATGTGACTAACAGGTGTACCAATAGAACGAGTAACACAACCAACAGGTATTTCACCATATTTAATAGTGCATCCCCGCCCTGACTTCCAATTGCGTCTGCAATAAGGGCAAAGGCACCGTACGGAGCAAATTTCATAATCGCTTGAACAAGGTACATCAATAAGTCATTCGCTTGTTCAAAGAAACGATGAATCATCTGCCCTTTTTCTCCAATTCTCGATAGAGCAAATCCTACGAATATAGAGAATGCGATTACTTGAAGCATTTCCCCCTCCACCATTGCCTGAAGTGGATTAGATGGGATAATGTTTAATAACGTTTCTGCAACAGAAGGTGCTTCAGATGCTTCGAACTCTTGATCCAACGTCATGTTTGCCCCAGAACCTGGTTCGAATAGAGCTCCTGCTCCTAATGCAAGCGTCAAGGCTATCGCAGTCGTTGTTAAGAAGAATAGAACCGTTTTAAACCCAATTCGCCCTAACTTCTTCGGATCGGATATGCCTGATGTACCTAGAACAAGTGAGACGAACACAATTGGTACGACGAGCATTTTAATTAAATTAACAAATAATTGCCCAATTGGATAGAGCACCCATGTGCTTACGGTCTCGTAAATCCCATTATCGACTGAACTTAAGCCAAGTCCGAGTAAGACACCAAGCGCTAATCCAAGTAATATTTTTTTCGTTAACGACACTCTTCCAACCTCCCTCAAACTTTTCCAAACGTGAAGCAAGTCAACGAGACGCTTTCATACTTCACTTAGCTAAACGATTAAACCCTATTATAAGTGCTTTAGGTCATCCTCTTCAATACTATTTTAATAGATGAAGACAGACAATTCCTCCCTGCCGTTCATATAAGGAGAAAGCGCTGTCTCCATCCTACAACGACTAATTGAGGAATCGTTCAGGGAAGATTGTTAAATCCACGCCCCATACCAATGGTAATAATAGATAAATAGCCAAAGATAATACAAAGATTGCGGCTACATTCAACCATATTCCAGCTCTAACCATATCAGGTATGCGTAAATACCCCGAGCCGAAGACGACGGCATTTGGTGGGGTCGCAACCGGCAACATAAATGCACACGATGCCGCAATTCCAGCGGCAACCATCAGACTGTATGGATGGACACCGATGGCCATGGCGAGCGTACCCATAATAGGGAACATCATAGAAGCTGTAGCCGTGTTGGATGTAATTTCAGTTAAGAAGATCACCATCGTAATGACGGCAACAAGAATTAGGAAGAACGGAACATTCTCAAGAACAGTTAGCTGTTGTCCCATCCATTCTGCTAGGCCTGACTCTTTGAATCCAGAAGCAATAGCTAGCCCTCCACCAAATAAAAGTAGAATGCCCCATGGTAGTTTCTTTGCCGTATCCCAGTCCATTAAGAATTGGCCACGGAAGTTTCTTGATGGGATCACAAATAAGAGAATAGCAGCTCCAATTCCAATTACAGCATCATTGATGCCAGGTATATAAGGTTGAATAATGAATGACCTCGATATCCACAGCACAGCCGTCAGCACAAATACCGTAAGCACGACTTGCTCTTCCTTGCTCATCTTTCCTAGTTCGCTTCGTTCTTTTTCAATGACTGATTTGCCACCTGGTAGCTCTTTTAATTTCATTGGATATGCAATCTTCACAAGATAGAACCAAGAAATAAGTGTAAATACGATTGCTAGAGGAACACCGAATAACATCCATTTCCCAAATGAAAACTGTATGCCATATAAGTTCTCGACAGCTCCTGCAAACAACGTGTTAGGCGGAGTACCAATCAACGTCCCCAGTCCACCAATAGAAGCAGAATACGCAATTCCAAGCATAAGTGCCTTCCCAAAGCGAAATTCCCCTGGGGATGTGTCAATTTCCTCTTCATCTTTAACTGCTTCAGCGACTTGATAGATGATAGCCAGTCCAATTGGCACCATCATCATAGACGTCGCCGTATTTGAAATCCACATCGACAGAAATCCTGTCGCTACCATGAAGCCTAGTACGATTCGCTCTGTACTCGTACCAATCATTGCAATAATTCCTAGAGCAATCCGCTTATGTAAGTTCCATCTTTCAAGTGCTAATGCTATGACGAACCCGCCAAGGAAAAGAAAGATATTATCATCACCGTAAGCTGAGGTGGTGGCGTCAATTTCTAAACCACCCGTCAGCGGAAATAAAACGATAGGCAATAAAGCCGTTGCAGGTATAGGTGCCGCTTCTGTTATCCACCATGTAGCAATCCAAAGCGTAGATGCCAACACAGCGACACCTTCCATGGATAATCCACTTGGTCTAAAGAACAACAACGTGAGTAAGAAAAGAAGAGGGCCTAGCACTAAACCAACCTTCTGCCTAGGAGTAAAGATTGGATTCAGATTACGACCAGGTTGCCCCCCTTTTTCTGTCTCGGATGAAGGGATTGGGGTGCCCCCACCACCATTGTTACCGCTTGCAATAAAGCGTATAGAATCAATTACGTGCGTGTGTCCTTTCCACATTGTATCCCATAACATTGAGACCGAATCTCTCATAGCCAAAACCCCTTTAATTGTATAAATTTTCTAACAACACCCCCTCATCTACTTTACTAGAAACAAAGATATAAAAAAAGACGCTGAATCATTTATTCAGCGTCTAGTAGATGACAGGCCGTATAGTGCGTCTCAGTTCCCGACTTTTGCAGTTGTGGTTTCCTTATTTCACAGTCACTCCATGCAAATGGACAACGTGTATGGAACGGGCACCCTTTAGGCGGATTAGATGGACTTGGCAGCTCTCCTTGTAACACAATCCTCTCTTTCTTCGCCCTAGGATCAGGTGTTGGAACAGACGACAGGAGGGCTTTCGTATAAGGATGCTTTGGGTTTTCGATCAGTTCTTCTCGCGTCCCCTCTTCTACAAGATGACCCAAATACATCACACCGATTCGGTCAGATATAAAGTCCACAACACTCAAATCGTGAGCAATGAACAAGTACGTTAACCCTAGTCTCTCTTGTAAGTCTTTAAGTAGATTTAAAATTTGAGATTGGATGGATACATCTAGTGCTGATACAGGCTCATCAGCGATGATTAGCTTAGGCTCCAAGGCTAATGCTCTCGCAATCCCAATCCTCTGACGCTGCCCCCCACTAAACTCATGAGGATATTTCCCTTTAGCTTGTATGGGTAACCCAACAAGGCCAAGCAATTCATCTATCTTTGCTTCTTCCCCTTGTTCATAGTGATAACCGTGAATTCTCATTGGTTCTGCGATAATCTCTTTCACCGTCATTCTAGGATTCAGGGAAGCATAAGGGTCTTGGAATATCATTTGAAAGTCTTTTCTCGTTCGTTGGAGTTGTTCGCGAGAAAGGGAAGATAGCTCTTCACCTTGGAAAACGATTGTTCCATCAGTTGGGTCTAGTAGCTGCATAATCAACCTACCCGTTGTGGACTTTCCACACCCTGATTCTCCAACAAGTCCATAGGTTTCCCCTTCTCTTATCGTAAGGGTTACTCCATCTACAGCTTTTACGAGTTGCTTCGGCTTTCCGAGCCACCCTTTGTCGGTTACAAAGTGTTTCTTAAGATTCTTGACTTCAAGTAACGGTTTGCTCATGTCGCTCCTCCTCTCGATTATGCAACCAGCAACGATTCTTCCCGTCGAAAAGAGGAGGCTCTTCTTCAAAGCACTGCGCCTCTGCCACTGGACACCGATTCGCGAATTTACACCCTTTAGGTCGTTCTTCAATAGAAGGAACTTGTCCCTCGATAGATTGTAAACGAGACATTCTTGTTCCAAGTCTAGGAATAGAACGAAGCAGCCCTTTCGTGTAAGGATGTTTAGGCTGTTCAAATATTTCGTACACATCACCTTGCTCAACAATTCGACCAGCATACATGACCGCCACTCGATCGCACATTTCTGCAATGACGCCTAAGTCGTGTGTAATGAAGAGGATAGAAGTTTGTTTTTCCTCGCTCAGCCTTCTCATTACATCTAAGATTTGAGCTTGGATGGTTACATCAAGCGCGGTAGTTGGTTCATCTGCAATCAGTAATTTCGGTTCACACGCCAACGCCATGGCAATCATCACTCGCTGTCTCATTCCACCTGACAGCTGATGTGGGTAATCCTTCATGACTTCTTTCACCCGAGGGATACCAACTTGTTCGAGCATTGCCATAGCATGTTGCTTGGCCGCTTTCTTTGTATAATCCATGTGCTCTTTGATGGCTTCTACCAATTGCTTCTCGATGGTCATAACAGGATTTAACGAAGTCATCGGTTCTTGAAAGATCATGGATAATTCATTTCCCCTGATCTTCCTCATCTCTTTCTGGGAAGCAGTTCGTAATTCTTGTTCTTGATAGGATATAGACCCACCAGTAATCCTACCTGGTGTGTCTTGTAGCAACTGCATAATGGAAAGAGAGGTTACACTTTTCCCACTACCGGACTCTCCCACCAGTCCAACAACCTCCCCAGGGTATAAGTCTAAATCTACACCTTCCACGACTGGTATTTCCTCTCCATCGGCATAGAAGCTTGTACGTAACTGATTTACTGATAACAGTGGAGTCATCATGAAAGTAGACCTCCTTCTATTCGCTTACTTTCGGGTCTAATGCATCTCTTAAACCGTCTCCAAGCAAGTTGAAAGCAAGTACAGTTAAGAATATGGCTAGACCAGGAAAGAATGTGACATGTGGTGCTTGATTTAAATACTCACGACCTGAACTTAGCATCGCTCCCCATTCAGGAGTTGATGGGTCAGCCCCGAGTCCAAGAAAACTCAATCCAGCCGCGATTAAGATGGCTGAACCAATTCGCATTGTAAAGTAGACGATCAACGTGGAGAAGGTACCTGGGAGAATATGCTTCCATATGATTCTGAAGTGAGATGCTCCAAAGGATTGTGTCGCTTCAACATAAAGAGTAGACTTGATCGACAAAGTTGTACTCCTAATAATGCGAGAGAAGACCGGAATGCTAAATATAGCTACAGCTAATACGACGTTCAGTAGACCTGGGCCTAAGATGGCGATAATCCCGATTGCTAGAAGCATGCCAGGAAATGCGAGCAAGACATCTGCGAATCTCATAATTGCACTATCAACCCAACCCCCGAAATAACCACTAATGATTCCAAGGGCAGTTCCAAGTAACGCACCTATTAGAACAGAAGAAACACCAACAGATAAGGAAATCCATGCACCACTTAGTATTCTGCTGAATATGTCTCGCCCGAAAGCATCTGTACCTGCGATATGTTCAGCTGAAGGACCAGCTAACATGGCGTTGTAATCTGGAGCATTTGGCTCATATGGAGCTACAAAAGGCCCCACAATGGCAATTAGGAATAATAGGATAAGGAAGACCCCTGCCCCAAACGCTACTCGTTGTTTTCTAAATGACCGAGCAAATCGTTGAAACGGAGTTGTCGTTACTTCTGTGGGTGATTCTGTTGTTTGCTGCAATGCTGCCATTATGTCCCCTCCCCGTATCGAATTTTAGGATTTAGAAAGCCGTATAATAAGTCTACAAGTAGATTAATCAGCAAGAACTCTAAAGAAAAGAGCAGGATCTCAGCTTGAATGACAGGATAATCCCGAGCGGTAATTGAGTTAATTAATAGTCTTCCAAGTCCCGGCCAACTAAAAATCGTTTCTGTAATGATGGACCCACTTAATAAGAATCCGAACTGTAAGCCAGCCATTGTAACAACAGGTATCAATGCATTACGAAGACCATGACCATTCACGACCTTTATCTCAGATATCCCCTTTGCTCTCCCAGTCCTTATGTAGTCTTCTTTCAATACATCCATTACAGAAGAACGAGTAAATCTAGCTATTATAGCCGCTACTCCAGCCCCCAACGTAATAGAGGGAAGTATGTAAGATTGTATGCCGTCTATACCACCTGTTGGAAACCAGCCAAGTTGGACGGAGAACACCTGTATTAAGACGAGACCTAACCAGAATGATGGAATGGAAACCCCTGATACAGCTAGAAACATAGAAAGGTGGTCTTGCCATTTATTTCGTTTCACTGCAGCTATGACCCCAATTAACAACCCAAATAACAAAGCCCAAAACATACTCGCAAGCGTTAACGTTAAAGTAGGAATAAACCGTTCCTTAATCATGTCGATTACAGGACGCCCACTCACAATTGATGTGCCCAAGTCACCTTGCAAGAGATTAGACATGAAACTGCCATATTGTTTATACAACGGGTCCGTCAACCCATACTTCTCTTGTATACTTTCAATCTCTTCTAGCGTTGCATCATTTCCAGCAATAATACGAGCAGGGTCACCTGGAATGAAATGAACAAACAAAAAAGCGATGATTGAGATGACGAACAACAGTGGAATCATCGTCACAATTCGTTTAGCTGAATACTTTAGCATGAATCCGTCCACCTACCTTCTCATTATTGACATAGGAAAAGGTTGAGCAAAGATGCCCAACCCATTCATTATGGAGAAACAATTTCTGCATTCTTCAAGTCCAATACTCCGGATGGAAGCATATCCACACCTTGTACATAATCACGACTGCCGTAAATCATATCTGGTACAGCAAGGAATACCCAAGGAGCGTCCTTCCATATGATTTCCTGAGCTTCAGCGTAATACTGTGCTCGTTCTTCGTCATCTGCTGTTTGCAGCCCTTTTTGCAGGAGTTCATTCACCTGTTCATTGGCATAATAAGCGGTATTATACGCTTGTGGTGGGAAGGAATTCTCACTAAATAGCGGACGCATTCCCCAATCCGCATCTGCTGTAGAAGGAGACCAACCCCCGTTATACAACTCAAGTTCCGCGTCTTCTGGGTTCTCTACGCCCCAAATGTTGTCGTTAAGTGTTCCACCTTCCATCGGAACCACATTCAACGTAATTCCAACTTGAGACAATTGCTGCTTATAGAACTCCATCATCTTCTGTTTAATCGAGCTTGTTCCACCCCAAATTGTTGTTTCAAATCCATCAGGATAGCCCGCTTCAGAGAGGAGTTCTTTCGCTTTCTCAGGGTCATAAGAATACGTATTCTCTTGTTCAGAATAATGCTGTGTATCTGGTGCAATTGAAGATTTCAATGTTGTTGCATACCCGTTATAGACCACTTTCGCATAAGCCTCTTTATCGATGGCATAGTTCATCGCTTGGCGTACTTTAGGATTGTCGAAAGGTTCTTTCATCGTATTCATAGATATGTAACGAACAAGCAACCCTGGTTCATTCTGAATCGTTATTCCATCTTTATCGTCTAGGTCTTCTACTTGACTAGGTGAAACTGAAGTTACGTAATCCACTTCTTTCGTTTGAAGCATCGCGACACGAGACCCACTCTCCGGAACGACTTTGAACGTGATTTGTTCAGTCTTCGGGAGCCCTTTCTCGCGGTAATCTTCATTCTTCACAAGTGTGACATGATCGCCGCTTTGCCACTCTTCAAATTCGAAAGGTCCTGTTCCAACTGGCTCTTGGCCGATGTCCTCAGAATTCTCAATCGATTTCGGACTAATCATTGCAGCAGCTGGGTGAGCAAAGTTGTTCGCCATTGCACCAAATGGTTTCTCAAGAATCACTTTCACCGTGTATTCATCCACGACCTCTGTTGACTTTACCAATTCGAACAAGCTACTTCTTCTCAACTGTGCATCAGGGTCTGTTAAACGGTCTAAATTCGCTTTAACAGCCTCCGCATTGAAGGGTGAATCATCGTGAAACGTAATGCCTTCCTTCAGTTGGAATGTAAATTCAGTAGAATCTTCATTCACTGAATAATCCTTAGCTAATACCGGGACGATGTTCAAGTCCTCATCAAATCCTAGTAATCCTTCAAGCATGGCAGATTGTGCAGAATACGATTGGTTGTCGTTCGTATCATGCGGGTCCATACTTGTGAAATTACTCTCAACCCCAATGGTAACCCCTGATTTGTCACTAGGAGCGGAGGAGTCAGATGTTTCACCTGAGCCACTCGAGCTCGCTTCATCATTACTTGAGCATGCTGCTACTGCGACAAGCAAAAGTAATGAGAGAGCTGAAAATTTTATTAATTTCTTCATATCATACTCCCCTTTGTTTATTGATTGCTATGTACCTATTACTATGTCTATAATAGATTTCAACAATTCTTATCAGTTTAGTATGGATTGTATTACAGCTTTTCCCATAGTGTCAACCTAAAAAACTTGATAAAGCGTATCTACGAGGAGGAATACATATATGACAGCGTTAATTGGAGTTTCCGGAAGTATCATCATCGACCAAGACGGAAGGTTCCCAGGTTATAAACGGGCTTATGTGAATGACGACTACATTCAATCTGTGCTTCGAGCCGGGGGGATTCCATTTATTCTACCCGTATTAGAATCGGAGGAGGCTGTGCGTAAGCAAGCGGAGGCAATGGATGGATTAATCTTATCAGGTGGACAAGATGTGAACCCTCTCCTCTATGGAGAAGATCCAAAACCAAAGCAAGGTGTGCCTTTCCCAGAACGCGATAGATCTGAAGCACTGTTAGTTGAAGAAATGCTGCGACAAGGGAAACCAATCTTTGCAATATGCCGAGGTCTTCAACTATTAAATGTCGCCCAAGGCGGTAGTCTTCATCAAGATTTATCTTACGTTAGTGAGGATGTAGTGAAGCACGACCAGTATGGGAAGCCATCGATGGAGACTCACCGCATATTTACAGAGCCAGACAGTTATATGGAGCACACTTTCGGAAGCGAAACGTTAACGAACTCCTTTCACCATCAAGCCATTAAGTCCGTTGCTCCGGGATATAGAGCCACAGCGTTTGCATCCGATGGAACAATTGAAGCAATTGAGCTTGTGAATGGTAATCCATTCGTAATCGGAGTTCAATGGCACGCAGAAATGATGTCTCTAAATCATGAACGGATGCAACGACTTTTCAACGATTTTGTCGAAGCTAGCTTGACCCGAAAAGCCGAGTATATCGCTTAATACATTAGGATCCCGGTGAATAAACTGTTAATTCAAAAATATCTTGCAATTCAATTAACTCTCCTGTATTGTAGAAGTCAAACTTATAAGGAATAACCATTCTTATCTAGAGAAGCTGAGGGATCTGGCCCTTCGAAGCTTCAGCAACCGACCCATTCGTGGTAAAGGTGCTACTTCCAGCAAGCGACAAATCGCTTGAACGATAAGAAGAAGGTGCGGATTGCAACAGTAAAAAGCTCTTCTTCGGAAGAGCTTTTTTTATTTTATTCGGAAAGGAAGTTAGACGATGAGCAACCATCATATACTGACAAAGCTCGCGCAAACAGGGAATCGTTCTGAAACTACAACAGGAGCCGTGAATCCGCCCATTTACCTCTCCACCGCTTACCGCCATGAAGGGATTGGGCAGTCTACTGGATATGATTACACACGCACGGGCAATCCTACTCGTGCTGTGTTGGAACAATCAATTGCGGATTTAGAAGGGGGAGAATCAGGGTTTGCCTTCAGCTCCGGAATGGCAGCCATTCAAGCTACATTTGGACTATTTGAACCTGGTGATGAATTCATCGTCACTCAAGATGTGTATGGAGGGTCCTATCGACTATTTGAAAACCAACTCAAGAAATCAGGTTTATCCTTCAATTATGTGAATAGCTCAAACCCAAAGGATTTCGAACAAGCAATCACCGATAAGACGAAAGGTTTCTTTATCGAAACACCAACGAATCCACTTATGACAGAGATTGATGTACAACAAATGAGTGAAATTGCTGCTGAACACGAATTGCTACTTATCGTTGACAACACCTTCTACACCCCATATTTGCAGCGACCAATTGAACTTGGAGCGGACCTTGTCATTCATAGCGCGACAAAGTATTTAGGCGGGCATAATGATGTGTTAGCAGGACTAGTCGTATCAAGACATGAAGCATTAAGTGAACAACTAGCTTCTGAACAAAATGCAACAGGTGCGGTACTATCTCCCTTTGACTGTTGGCTATTAATGCGCGGAATGAAGACACTTGGTTTACGCATGAGTCAACACGAAGAGAACGCGAAACTGGTCGCTGCCTTCTTAGAGCACAATCCATATGTAACGGACGTCCTTTATCCAGGGCAAGGTGGCATGCTTTCGTTTAGAGTAGAATCAGAAGAAGCCATACCGATACTCTTGGAAAGCTTTCGCCTCATATCGTTTGCAGAGAGCTTAGGTGGCACTGAAACGTTTATCACTTATCCAGCAACACAAACCCATATGGATATCCCAGAAGAAATTCGCTCGAACTATGGAGTCTGCAATCGCTTGCTACGTCTATCAGTTGGCCTTGAATATAGTGAGGATTTAATGAAGGATTTGAAAGAAGCTTTAGAAGCAGCTCATAAAGGAGTTGAAGTGCATGAGTAACTATTCAACGCAAACAAAGCTCATCCACAATACGTATTCTGTGGATGAGACGACAAATGCAGTCAGTGTACCCATCCAACAAGCCTCTACTTTTCATCAGAATGACTTTACAAAGTTTGGTCGCTATGACTATGCTCGCTCAGGAAACCCTACACGCGAGGCACTCGAGTCCACCATTGCGCAATTGGAAGGGGGATCACATGGTTATGCCTTCGCATCTGGCATGGCTGCAGTGTCTACAACGCTCATGATGTTCTCGAAGGGCGATCACCTTATAGTCTCTGAAGATGTGTACGGCGGGACATACCGCTTTGTGACTGAAGTCTTATCACGCTATGGCATTGAACATACATTTGTGGACCTAACGAAGCTTGATCAACTGAAGAAATCCTTTCAACCAAATACGAAGGCGGTGTATATCGAAACACCCTCGAATCCTCTATTAAAGGTCACCGATGTTTCTTCCGTCTCTGAACTAGCTCATGAACACCATGCCTTATCGATTATAGATAACACGTTCTTAACTCCTGTTCTGCAACAACCTCTCTCGCTCGGCGTCGACATCGTCATTCATAGCGCAACGAAGTTTCTTGCAGGGCATAGCGATGTTGTGGCAGGCCTTGTTGTTGTAAACAACGAGACACTGGCTGACCGAATTGGCTTTCTCCAGAATTCATGCGGCGCTATTTTAGCTCCTCATGACAGCTGGCTTGTCATGCGTGGGATGAAGACCTTACATGCTCGATTACGTCAATCTGTAGAGTCAACTGAAACCATCGCAGCTTATCTCAACCAGCACCCGTTGATTAAGAATGTCTACTATCCTGGTTTACCTAGCAATCCGTACTACGACGTCCAGAAGAAACAAGCCGTTAACGGCGGCGCTGTTGTTTCCTTTGAACTGGTGAATGGAGAAGCAACTGAAGCATTTGTTCAACACCTTCAACTCCCTGTATTCGCCGTTAGTCTCGGTGCTGTCGAATCGATTCTCTCCTACCCAAGAACGATGTCTCACGGGTCAATGCCTGACCAAGAATGCGACGCGCGGGGAATTACGAAAGGACTTCTTCGCCTCTCCGTTGGATTAGAAAGTTGTGACGAGTTAATTGCCGATTTCGAACAAGCACTTGCTTCAACAACACTTAGCCATGTATAAGCATTCAGGTTGTAGGATGTATGGGGACATAGAATTATCATTTAAGTAGATTAAAAAAGAGGCGAGACCCACATATCGGTCTCGCCTCTTTGCTATGCTTCCATGGCTTCTTTCAATTTCCCAAGCTGCTGGTCGAATTCTTCCATCGGTACGAATCGAGCTTTACGGAACATCTCTTTCCCTTCTGCAAATACAATCATAACCGGCACCGTGAAGATGGAGTACTCTCCTGCAATTTCAGGTAATTCATCTGCATTCACATGAACTGCAGCTACACTTGGATATTTCTCTTCTAATAATTCTTCGACCTGTGGCAGCAATGCGTGGCATACGGAGCATTGGGTTCTAGAAATATATAAGAGAGATAAATCGTTCTGTTCTTTCATTTCATTAATAGCTTCTATTGTTTGTACATGGTTCATTTCATCTACCTCCAGGGGTATTAATGTTACTTCCATCATATAGGAATCTGGAGGTTCATGCAATGGGACTGCTCATCGCTATTGAGAGCTCTGATAACCTTCTTCAAACGGTTGTACGACGACGAATCCTTCACCGCTAAACTTCATCTGTATAGACTCCCCGCTACCGCGACCGACAAACGTTTTGAGCGAAATATCTGTCTTGAATTCAGGCTCTAAATGCTCAGACCAAGCCACCGTAGCATTAGGATCGGTAATTACAGGCTTATTTGGAGTAACACGTAGCGTCAAGGGTTCATAGTGAGAGGTAATCGCCACCATACCTCTACCCTTAAGGTGGACGTTGAACAATCCCCCAGATACCATTCCGGCAATCTTCTTCATAAATTTAATGTCCCATTCAATTCCTGGTTCAAAGGCAAGTAAGTCATTTCCATTCACAGTGATCCCTTCATTCTGCAATTGAAGGATGGTAATCTTCTTTCCTTGGTCAGCCAAGTACAACTTACCTTCCCCTCTCGCCTTCATGAGAGAGCTCCCTTCATCCGTGAATGCTTTCTTGAACATCTTGCCTAATCCATGTTCGAAAATGCCCTCACGCTCGAATTTCATTTGCCCATCATACGAAATCATAGAACCAGCTTTCGCCCATACTTCTCCGTCTAGATTAACTTCCAACACACGTGGTGTTTCTAATTCAAAGTACCCATTCTCTTGTTCGTCCTGTTCCGTCTCTCTTAGAAATTCCCCTAGTGAATATTTACTCATTGCTTCTCCTCCTCCCAATCCCTTACAAGATGTATTCCCTATTCATTCGCCTTCAGTTAGAAAAAACCTCCCTATTCGTAATAGGAAGGCAGCCTCACTGTATGTCTTCGTAATGTTTCGTTAGGGCAACTACCATAGCTCCCATCCGTTCGTGTTCTGGAGAAACCACACGCTGAACTCCTTCGTGGAATAAAGCACCAGCTGTAACTTGACCTACAGCAGTGGCAACTACTTTGGAATGGAACGCATCTAAGACACCTTCCAATGCATCCATTTCACGTACAGCCGTGAAAAATTGACGAACTTGTATGGCACTTGTAAACAGGATGGCATCCACTTCATGGCTTACCATTTCCCGTACAAGTTGCTCAACAACAGGCTGTTCTGGCGGTGTATGTTCATAGGGCAACAAGAATGTTACCTCTGCCCCCTTTTCTTTAAACCATGATACTAAATCAGGGGCATTCTCCCCGTGAAGTTGGATTCCTACTCGCTTCCCATAGAATGAAATCCCCTCTATTTCTGAAGTCAATCCATTTAACGTACCATCTGAGGAACTGACTACTGGTTGAAGGTCTAACTTCTTTAATGCTTGCTTTGTTTTATACCCACGAGCGGCAATTGACGTATTTGTTAATAAATCAAGAAACGCATCTTCGAGGTTATGCTCCCTCGCAATAGTGAGACTTGTTTCCACACCAATTCCCGTTGTAAGTACAACCCAATCGGGCGGCTCTTCTATGAACCCTCTAAGCTGGGTAACAACTTTTTCCTTTGGTGTGAATACCGTCCCTTGTGTAGAGCGGACAATCGGAACTCCTCCCTGCTTTTCTACTAATCGGCTCATTTCATCGGTTTTTCGTGTCGCGGCGATTGCAACTGTCTTACCAAGTAGTTTCGTCATCCCGGTCCCCTCCTAGCTCTAGAACTCTTTCCCAAATATACGCTTGTTGGTTCGTATCTATGTATTCTGCTTGTGCGGCTTCGTGCAACCAATACCGCTGTTCATGTTTTGATATCGGAAGTTCATGGATATAGGCTCTAAATTCTCTCAGAAATTGTACGTACGCTTGGTATCGTTCATCATAGGCCTCTCCTAGCTCTTCCTTTATCCTTGCTGCAAGAGATGGGCTCGCCCCATTGGTAGATACTGATATCGTTAAATCTCCTCTCTTTATAGAAGAAGGGAAATGTAGATCGCTCTTTCCCCCATTATGAACCGCGTTGACCAACTGATTCTTCCCACACCATGAATGTATCTTGTTATTTTCAGCTTCATCGTTCGTAGCAATCACAACCACGAAAGCCCGGCCTAAATCTTCAAATTCGACCTTTTTACGCTTCCATATCACTTCTCCTGCATCTGCAAGGGCATAGAGTTTATCACTTACCTCAGGGCTTATGACGGTAACGCACGCTCCAGCTGTCAGGAGCTTTGCAACACGTTTCGTGGCAATCCTACCACCCCCGCACACCACACACACTCTCTCATTTAGCTGAAGCATGACAGGTAGATGAGTCACTACATAACCGCCTCTTCAAACTGCTCCAAGGTTTCTTGAACCCGCTGTTCCAATACAGCTTCTAGCTGAGGATGCCCATTCAAAGGTTCCGTCCGCCTTAATTGTTGCCATTCACCTATGTATTCATCTATCTCGTGTAGTAAAGTACCAGAGAACATTAGATAAGGAATGACTAGAATGGGCCCATTCGTGCTTTCCAAAGCTCCAGCAATCCCTTCTTTAAATGTAGGGGTGGCGGCCGCTAGATAGCACTGATGGATACATGGTACACCTAATCGCTCCTTTGCCTCATTCGCAATTGAGTTCAACGTGGCGAGGGCATCCGGGTCACTACTTCCTCTGCCCACTAAAATGTAAGTCGTATGAAGCAGCTCGTCTGAAGAAATGGATTCTAGGATGCGCTCAACCACGAGCTGACTCATCCCATGATGGCCGCCTAACGGCTTGCCATATTGAATTCGAACGTGTGGATAAGGTTTCATCGCTGCTTCGAGCAGTTCGGGTACATCTTTCTTCGCATGTCTTGCTTCTAGAAGAAATACAGGCATGACCGCAATATCTGTTGCTCCTCTTTCGACAAGACGTTGAATACCTTGTTTGATAGTGGGCTCAGCGAGTTCGAGAAAGCAAACTTCTTGAAGAGGAACATCCACTCTTGCCTTCACCCGTTCGATGTAGTGAACCGCATCATGACGAGCAGAAGCAACTCGACTTCCATGACTAATATAAAGTACACCTTTCATACTAAATCCCCCCTCTACTGAGCTGTACTAATTTCTTGGGCTGGTTTCAGTTGTTCAAACCATTTGATTCTCTCTCGATATGCAACAACTTCACCTACAACGATCATAGAAGGATTCATGATAGAACTTTCTTCTACATCTTGAGCAATCGTCTCCAGCGTGCCAACGAGCGTTTCTTGCATTTCAGTCGTCCCCCAATGAATGACTGCTACCGGTGTTGATGCAGGGCGGCCATGCTCTAGGAGGAGTTGACTAATCGTAGGTAATTCGGAAACCCCCATATAGATTGCTAATGTATCGACCCCTTGAGCAAGGTGCTTCCATTTCTTATGATGGTCTTCCCCTTCGCGACGGTGTCCTGTGACGAATGCCACAGAAGCGCTCGCTTCCCGATGTGTCATCGGTATCCCAGCATAGGAAGGTGCAGCCATTCCAGCCGTTATACCCGGCACAATCTCAAATGGGATACGATTCGCAGCAAGTACCTCTGCTTCTTCACCACCGCGCCCAAAGAGGAATGGGTCTCCACCTTTAAGTCGTACAATGGTTCGCCCACGTTTCGCGTATGACACGAGGGCTTCATTAATGGCTTCTTGTTTCATCGTGTGATGATTGGGAAGCTTTCCACAATAGACAAGTTCCGCTCCTAATTTCGCCTCTTCTAACAAAGATTGATTCACGAGCCGATCGTATAAGATCACATCAGCTCGTTGAATCGCTTTCAACCCTTTCACCGTAATTAAATCTGGGTCCCCGGGTCCTGCCCCAACTAAATATACTTTCCCCAACACAGTTCCCCCTCTATTGTTTTGGTCGGTTCGGATTCATGTGCAGCCCACATTCTGTTTTGTCCATCGTTGACCAGCGTCCAGAACGTAAGTCATATGGGTTGTCAGTTGGCATGGTACACGGGGCACATCCAATTGATGGATACCCCTTGTCGTGAAGATCATTATATGGAAGGTCTTGCTCTTTGATATACGTCCATACATCGTCCCATGTCCAATGAATAAGTGGACACACCTTCACAGAGCGAAATCGTTCATCTTTATTTACGAACTCTGTCGCCCGCCGTGAAGGAGACTGCTCTCTCCGAAGACCTGAAACCCAAGCGGTCGAGCCAGACAACGCTTCTTCCAATGGCTTAATCTTTCGTATATAGCAGCACTGATTGGGTTCTTTCTTCCATAGCTCATCCCCATGTTGGTCAGCTTGTTGCTGAACAGTTAATTCAGGCTTCTTCATCACAATGTTCAACTTTGGAAATCGTTCCTTCATTCTTTCAATTAATTCATAGGTCTCCTGAAAGTGAAGTCCTGTATCCAAGAATACAATCCGAGCGTCTTCCTTAATTCTAGCGATCATATCGATGAGAACAATTCCTTCAGCTCCGAAGCTACATGCATAGGTTAACTCTTCCCCATATTCACTATATGCCCAATCGAGTACCTTCTCGCTTTCTTCGACGATGGACTGACTACTAAGATTGGTAAGCGGATTCCCCTGCCACTGTTCATACGTTACCGTTGCCATCCTTCTCCCCCTCTTCTCTATATAAACGTAACTGAATTGACCTAGTAAGACCTCTTTAAACAAATAACCTCTCCACCAGTTTCGATAAGGAAGAGAGGGTCAACAACCGCACATTCCTTCTTATCTTGTGTGTAACTGGATTTGGCACAGCGTTCATAAGATGAACCCGCTGCCGAGACTTCTTCGGGCCGCTCCCTCCATCTCTCTTGATAAGAATTTTCTGTTAATTATTCTATTTGAATTCAATCCTAACTATTCCAGTATGAATTGTCAATTATATTGAGCCGGTTTTTATAAAATGAATAAAACGCCTATATTGGATAGAAGGGTATAAAAAAAGCCCCTAGTAGCTAGGGGCTTCTCGTCGACTTATTAACCAATTCCACAGGAAAGGGTGCCGTTCTTTTGGAAATATTTCTGGTGATATTCTTCAGCTTCATAGAATGGTTGCTCAGCTGTTACCTCTGTTACAATCTTATTCTTAAAGATGCCTTTTTGATCCCATTCTGAAATTTTCTCTTGAGCAATTTGTTTCTGGTCTTCATTTAGATAGAAGATAACTGAGCGATATTGATGCCCAACGTCCTCTCCCTGACGGTTAAGCGTAGTAGGGTCATGACACTCAAAGAACGTATCCACTAGCTGTTCGTATGTGATTACACTTGGGTCAAACTCAACTTTCGTTGTTTCCGCATGACCAGTCGTTCCTGTCTTCACATGTTCATAACTTGGGGCCTCAATGTTACCTCCCGCGTATCCAACGCGAGTTGCTGTCACTCCATCAAGACGCTCAAAAAACGCCTCTACTCCCCAAAAACATCCTGCTGCAAATAATGCTGTTGCCATAGTAAACTCTCCTTTTCCTTAACGAAACTTCTTTCGAGAGCAGACATGGACACAAAACGTGTATAAAAAAGACCCCCTTCTCACGAGAAGGGGGTCGTATGTGTCGTCCGTACGATCCTCTCATCTCCCAAGATTCTTCAATCTTGCAGGATTTGGCACCGTTCACATTGTACATCATGTACAATCGATGGTTGCCGGGCTTCAAAGGGCCAGTCCCTCCACCTCTCTGGATAAGAAGTTTTCGTTATTAAGTTATTTCTCATTTTACATACTTTCATTAGTGAAGTAAAGAATTAAACTCATAGAAGATTAAATTTTTTACCCTTCAATACTTCGCCATAACGTGATGGAGGCATAGCTCTTGTAGGGATCCCAATCGTCGCTCATCTCTACCATCTCTTCCTTCGTCGGTTTACGGTCCATCTGGAAATAGCGCTTCAGTGCATTTTGAACGCCAATATCTGCTTTAGGATATAAGTCCGTTCTACCTAAGCCGAACATCAACCAATTCTCCACTGTCCAAGGGCCAATCCCCCGAATCTTGGTTAACTCTTTCATAGCTTCGTCGTCTGTAAGCGTAGATAACTGTGCCAGATCTAGCTCCCCATCCGCTATTTTTCTTGATGTATCAATCACATACTCCGCCTTCCGTTGACTAAACTGCAGTTCCCTTAACTGTTCATATTCTAAACGGGCTACCCGTTCAGGCGTCGGATAGAACCACACCCCATCCACAAGTTCTCCGAACGTCTGAACAAATCGAGAACTAAGCGTGTAGGCGAATTTCATGTTCAACTGCTGATGAATGATCACTTTCATAAGGCAATCGTAGAGATGAAAATCTTTCACAATAGGAGTCCCAGGATAATCGTTAAATAATGTAGACAGATTCGTCTTTCTAAAATGTTGTTTTATTTGGTCTAAATCCACATCCCATTGAAATAAGTCTTGAATACGATGAAGAAGCAAATCTTTCTCTTCATCATTCTTCGATGAAACCACGAACTCAGGATTCTCTGTAGTACCTGTCCCTTGCACTCGGACAACGTTACGTGACTCTCCTATACGAACGGGTACATCAATCCAACGCTCTTCCTGATTCACAGTTATAATTGGGTCCATCTCTAAACGAACTAATACATGGTCGAATGCATAGCTTCCAGCAGCTCGCACAACCTCTTTCCACATCTCCCTCACCTCCATTCATAGATGTATAACACAGGACCCCCACACTCAAACTTCCTTACGAATTAATGAAAAGGAGATTGAATACAATCATCTAGTGGAAAAGTGAAGAGGAACATTCTATAATTAAATTATCTGAATATTCTACGAGACATACATTATCCCAAGGAGGTTGTCATCATGGATGAAAAACTAATTGTAAATGTAGGAACTATCGAAATCCCTGTAGAACAGCTCGATGAATCCATTCAATTCTACACAGAGATGCTAGGTCTTACCACACTCCAAAAAGGCGAAGAAAGTTGTATGCTTACCTTCAACCAACACGGCGCACCCAATCTCTTCCTCGTAAAGAGCGAACAATTTCAGCCTCTTCACTTTGAAAGCAGTCACATTAAAAACAATTCCATCATCGACTTTTACACAACAGATTTAGATACGTGTCATCGTGTATTCTCTGATGCTGGCATAGAAGTAACCAGCTTAAATAAAACCGATTCTGGTCTTGGTGGATTTGGCTTCAAAGACCCTAACGGGCATTGGCTAGGTATGCATAACGTTTCCAATCAGAGTTAAGGAGGGACGTTCGGTGAGTTCAACTCATTATGGGATTACGAAGGGGAACGCTTCCATGGACATTCTGTTGCACCACTTAGAAGAACGCGGCATTTCCCTTAGCGGGTCCACCGTGTTAGACCTTGCTTGTCGCGATGGTACATTTACCCGACACTTAAGTCAGCTTTGTCAAAGCGTTATAGGCGTAGATGCCACTACTGAACGAATTATCGAACGCACACCTTCTACTCCACACACCCGTTATATTCGAGGGCTTGCCGAACACCTCCCATGTGAAAGGAATTCGTTTGACTATGTGTTCGCCTGGAACTGTTGGGGGTCGTTTGACCGACACAAAGTGCTCTCTGAGATGGATCGAGTGTTAAAGCCATCTGGACGCCTTATCATTATGGAACGACAACTTCCAGTTCAAACAACAGATGCCTTTCCCTTCCATTGGTACGAGGAGTGGAAGAGCGCTTCCTTTAATCTTCAACACGAATGGTCGTGTTCTACTAAGCCCACAGAGCAACTGCACGTCGTAATATTAAAAAGATAACCAGACCTAGGTAAAGGGTCTGGTTATTGTATGCCTGTATAAGGAAGTACATCTCTTGGCAACGCTTCCTTCACCACCAAATAGTCAAGACTCTTAAACGTGTATCCGTCTTGTTTCAGTTGCTGTATCATTTGTTCGAGTGCCAATGCATTATCCCGAGACACGGTATGCAAGAGTATGATTGCTCCAGGGTGAATCTGCTTCAGTACACTATTGACTGCATACTCAGGTCCCTTTTGCTTGTCGGTGTGCCAATCAACAAATGCAATTGACCAAAACATAGTTGTGTAACCCAGTTTATTTGTAATGGCTAACGTTCGACTGTTAAAGGTTCCACGAGGAGGACGGACGTACTGCATCTCCTTCTGGGAAGTAAGCTCAGCTACAGCATCTTCAACAGCTTGCAACTCTTCTTTAATCTTCTGATCACTAGACTCTGTGAAGTCAGGGTGATGATAAGAATGATTTCCTACAATATGCCCTTCATTCACCATTCTCTTTACAAGCTCAGAAGCACTAGTAATGTAATGCCCTGTAACAAAGAACGTCGCTGGTACCTGTTCCTTCTTCAATACATCGAGAATTTGCCCTGTATACCCTTGTTCGTATCCATTATCAAACGTCAGGTAAATCACCTTTTCTCCACTATGATCTACATAATGCCCTCCATGCTTCTCAACCAACTCCCGGTATAGACCTGGGTCTGGAGGGGAACCATCTGTACTCTTCTGATACCCCCACCCATAGGCTGCTACATCTAATGGAGGAACAAGCATTATGAAGAAGACTAGGCTAATGATTAGACGCTTCATCCCATCACCTACTTTTTAAGTAGTGTTTGTCATTAGACGACGTCTATACAGAAAAAGGCCAGCCATTTCTTTGGCTGACCTTGTTTCCTATAAGATAATTGCTGTAATCCATCCGAAGATGAATAATGGAATATTGTAGTGTAAGAATGTTGGTACAACCGTATCCCAAATGTGATTATGACGACCATCTGCATTAAGCCCAGAAGTTGGACCTAACGTACTGTCTGAAGCTGGTGAACCTGCGTCCCCGAGGGCTCCTGCTGTCCCAATGAGTGCCGCAGTTGCTAGTGGAGAGAATCCAACCGCTGTACAAATCGGTACATAAAGGGCCGCCAGAATAGGAACCGTACTAAAGGAAGAACCAATTCCCATCGTAATAATTAACCCGATTAACAGAAGTACAAATGCTATTACTGCTTTGTTATCACCAAGTATGTCAGATGTATTCTCAACCAATACATCGACTGCACCTGTGTCTTTAAGAACAGTCGCATAGCCTGAAGCAACAAGCATAATGAACGCAATAACCCCCATCATGCTAACCCCTTCTGCAACGACCTTATCTCCACGATTAAACGGAACAATTCGGAATACAAACATGAGGATTAAACCAGCGAGCGCGCTCAATACGAGCTGTTGTGTAACAATTTGTACCGCTAATGCGCCTACAATAGCGACAATCGTAAAGAGATGTTCTTTGGTGAAGCGAGTGTCTTTCTCTTCTGCTGCGTTCATTAAGTCAACGGATGCCTCAGACTCAATTTGTCTAGCGTCCTTAGGTTTCCGGTAAGAAATGAAGACTGCAATGAGTAACCCTACAACCATGCCCATTGTCGGGAGAAGCATCGCTTGTGTTACTTCTCCGAGCGCCACTTCAGCACCGTTCTCACTCATCGCATCTCGTATCGTCTTCTGGAAGAGAAAGCCGAACCCAAGTGGAATTGCCATGTATGGAGCCTTCAGACCAAACGTGAGTGCCGTTGCTACACCTCGTCGGTCAATTCGCATCTTATCAAACAGTTTCAACATTGGCGGAATCAAGATTGGGATGAACGCAATGTGAACAGGAATCGCGAATTGAGATAAAGAAGAAATAAATGCAATAGATAAGAGCAATACGATTCGCTTTCCTTTCATCACATTCACTAGGTTTCTAACGAGAACAGAAGTAATCCCAGAATATGCGATACTCACAGCAAACGCACCAAGTAGCACATAGCTAAGTGCTGTATTCGCTTGTCCTCCCATACCTCCAATCAACAATTCAAGTGACTCAACCAAGGTTAACCCAGCCATCAACCCACCAGTTATACCAGCAGCCAAGATGGCAACAATGACGTTTACACGTAGTAAGCTTAATACAGTCATGACCAGTACAGACACGACAACAGACCATGCGATCACTGTCATTACCCCTTTCATGATGATGTTCTATAGTAGTTAAATTTATTTCGTTATCACGTTAACAATTTATTATGATAAAGTAATGAAGCAAAAAAATCAACCCTTCGATTTCAAAGTTTCGAAGAGTTGAACGTAAAAAAGGATGCTCGATCGAGCATCCTTTTTGTGCGTTTTAACCTACACCACCAACAGTTGGGTCTTGGTGAATACTCATTACTGGATGGTCGATTTTTGAAGTTTCGTCATACTTCGGCGCTTCAGTTTGTGAACCGAATGTTAGAGTGAAACTTAGTAACATAATACTAATTAATGATCCTACTTTCTTCATTAGTGATACACCCCCTTTTACGTAACTCATTTAAAGGCAATTGAGCATAGAAGTAATCTTTCTCTTTTACAAACCTATCGTAAGAATTATAAAAATAGTGATTATCATCCGTTGCTAATCCCATATAATATTCTTGAAAAGGTGTGAGACTGTTCTTTTTAGAAAGTATATCTAAAGCGGTCTCTTTATCACCTTTTACTGCCATAAGGTGAGCTTTTTCTACAAGATCATCTGTTTCAATACCTTCCGTAATCCCATTTACACCATAAATAAACGGATACACTAGATTTCTAATTGTGTAGTCATAGAAGTCCAAATGATATTGGTCTGCTATATCCATTGCTTCTTGAAGGTATTCATCAGATTTCCTATAATCATCGAATGTATATGTTAGCGCCAATACAATAAGCACATAACATTTCTTCTCTTGATTGAATACATTATCTATAATATTTTTAGCGTATTTCCTAGCTATTTTCGTTTCATTTCTCTTCCAATGATATAAAAACAACATCTCATTCTCTCGCAATTGAAAATAAATCCTCAATAAAGTATCGTCTACATTCAGCATTAATGGTGTTAAAGATGTATCTAAAAGGTCATTTAACACTTCATACTGGTCCAACTCAAAATATCCATAAATCTTAATGAATATAAGTAGACAATTTAGAGACGGGTCTTCAGTTTTAAATCCATTGGAGAAATCTATTAATTCACCTTTGAACTTTTTCTGTTGTTTGCGATGCAAGATGATCTGATAAACTTCAGCCCACTCTTGGTTAACTTTGTTCTCTGAGTTGCGGTTTTGTTCAATGAGCCGCTGCATTTCTTCATGAAATCCGTTCATATACAAGAATTCCATACCTACGCGCTGATTCTCGTAGGATTGACAATTTAAAATAAACTCTCGTGCAAGAAAGATTGTAGTCTTAATGTCCACTTCCTTAGAGAGTTGTTGCAGTACTGAGAATAAAGAAGGTTCATTGTTGCCTATGAGATCGTGAACCATTTGCAATTGCTCAGAAGAAAATACTTGCATTCGGTTTTCTTCTTTTTTCATAGTTTGATCCCCTTATTCACCAAAAATATAATTTATGCGTATCGCAAACATAGGTCAGTATACCCAACAAGTGCCAGACCCTCACTAGAATACAGGAAGTTTATCATATATATGACATGAGTCAATGGCACGTTTAGACCATCTATACTTATATTATAATAAAAACTACTAACATGCTATCCATAATATATAAAAATATGAAATTATATCTTGAATTTGTCCGCCATTTCAACTAGGTCTTCCTATTTACGTTCCCTCTATTTAAACAAAAAAACTTGAAGTTGTTTTAAATACAAACGCTTTCAAGTTTAGTATACACGATTTACATTTCAATTAGAATTATTTTACATAAAAAAACTGTCGGCATACGCCGACAGTTCTAGAACTTTTTCTCTAAGTCTTCAAGCATCGCAATAAGTTGGTCCACATCTTCCACTGAAGTTTCTTCAGGGTTCATGCCTTCAATTCTTGACATAATCGATGCAAGACGGGTTTTGAGCTCTTCCATTCTTGATTCATTCGTCATAGTAAGACTCCTTTGTTGTTCATTCCATTCATTATGTTAGTAAACTCCGAACGGTTTGTCTATGGAGGGATTAGGAAATCAGGGAAGCGTGCATGCTATAATAAGGCCATGATGTGCTGGAGGTGTAACTATGTCAGAAATCTGGAGTCAACTCTCATCTATCCTATCTCACGATATAGCAGTGGCCATTTACGTGGTTACTGGTACATACGTACTCGTACGGGTGATCAGACGTTCAATTCGTTCTTTCTTTGATCGAACGGATTTCATAGAGGAACGAAAGGAAAAGACTCTCGAATCCATGATTAACTCGCTCGTTTCTTATACAGCCACTTTTGGTATTATTGTTTACTTGTTAAGCGTTGCTGGTGTCCCCATTGCCCAAATGCTTGCCGGGGCCGGTGTGCTTGGTATCGTCATTGGATTCGGTGCACAAAGCTTGATTCGAGACCTACTTTCAGGCGTCTTCTTCCTCTATGAGAAGCAGCTTCACAAGGGGGATTTTGTCTCGATTAATGACCAATTCATTGGCACAGTTGAAGAAATCGGACTGCGCTTTCTAAAGGTACGCGAATGGAGCGGTAAGTTGCTTACCATTAGCAATGGCCAAATTACAACCATTCAAAACTATAATATCGGCCATATGCGCGTCATTGAAAAGGTGACCGTGAGCTTTAAGGAAGAGCCAAATCGAATCTTTCAATTGTTAGAGGAAATTTGCGACACGCTTAATGAACAACTTACCCCATATTTAAAGAAAGACTTAAAGGACGACCCGTTGCAACCATTTCAAGTGTATGGCATGACATCGTTAAACCAAGAGCATCGTGGCTATGAATACACGATTATTGGACTCACAGATGATTTAACTTACTGGACTGCTGGCAAAGAAGCTCGACGAATTATTGCACAGCGCCTCTACGAAGAGGAGATTGAGATGTCCTTACAACACATTGACATTCCTACGAAAAAGGAAAGCTAGGACCACTCCCAGCTTTCCTTATTTATTTCAGTTGGAAAGAAAATGAGACATGGTCTTGAATAGGAATCCAGGCCCCTATCCCTTGACTCGTTACATTCTTCACAACGAGACTTTTCTTCCATCCCTTAAGCTCAATATATACTTCGCCAAATGTAACAGTGCCCTTCTCATTGACTGCCGGTGCATAGCCGTTCAAATAACCCACTTTCTCAGCAGGAATCCCGTACTTATTATCTTTCTTCGTTCCCTCTCCTATGACTGTATGGAACGACAGAGGAAGCTTCGTGTTCTCTTGAGCCTTCAACAACATCATACGCTTAATGTCTTCACTGTTCGAGATCTTAGTAGTTAACCCACCTTTAATGTGTTTTTCTGTTTCCTGGTGGTAATTCATTGTTTTCGGTGCGTCACCGCCGATGTTGTTCAATTGATTCGTATTAATTTGTTGATACTCCCAATTAATGCTTGTTTCCTTTGTATTATAGCTTAGCGGCCAATGACCCATGTAGATTAAACCTCGATAGCCAATCGCAGTATAAGACGGCTTTAAATTCGTTTCATTTAACATACGGATAAGCTCAGGGTTGGTGATTTCCTCTTCAGAATGCTCCATAAGTTCTCTTGTGAGTTCACTTGGTTCTAGAATGGTCTGGTCTTGTGTGGAGTTTGGATATGTGTTTTCTTTAGAAATGTTCAAGACGTGGCTCGGAATGGATCCTTCCGCACCTTCCTCGGCTGGTTTGTCCACCGCTTGAGAAGTGGACGGAAGATCGGCAACAAGCAAGAATAAGAACGAGAATGTCGCTAACATGAGTTTATGCATCCGATACAGCCCTTTCTTTTTTTCCTAGTTTTTTCGAAATGGGCGCTCGGTATGCACAACAATAGGAAATTAAAAAAAGCTGGTTGAACTCAACCAGCTTTTTCTTCCCCCAACATGCGGTTTAACATCGTCTTTGTCTTCGGTTCAAAGAAATTAATCGTAGGGCCAACGAGAATTAAAATAACGACTGTCCCAACTCCTATAGGCCCTCCGATGAGTAACGCAAAGACAAAGGCCAATGATTCAGTAATCGTTTTGGCTTTAGAGATACTAATGCTGAACCGTTTTTGAATGGCAACCATGAAATTATCAACAGGATTTAAAGGTAACTTCGGTTGAATATACATTGCTACACCTAACGCCAAGATTACAATTCCACCAACTAGAGCAAGACTCTGCTCAACTAAGATGGACGGTGACCAACCAACCAGAACCTTTAATAACCAAAAGTCAATAAGCGGTCCGAGTACGGAAACCGTGACGACTGCAAATACATCAGGGAACTCACGTCCAAGCAAAGCATTCACAACAATAAGCAGAGCCCCTATGATCATGACCCATGTTCCAATCGTCAATCCAATCGCATTTGTGAGACCTGCATTTAAAGCATCCCAAGCTCCCGCACCTAAATCCGCTTTAATCGTTAACGAAACTCCGAGAGACAATGTCACTAATCCTACGAGAAAGAACAACGTACGAATAGAGATATTCCTCAATACCATTCCCCTTTCGACTGACAGTCCGCATTCATCATTCATTTATGAAAATTACTTATAAGAACAGAAAAGTGACTACCAATAAAAGGCAGCCACTTTCCATTTTATTCATTTATTTCGATACATTCAAGAGTTTCATTAATTTCAATACTATTCACAACACTTTGCACCATGGAACAATTTTTCGAGGAGAGTTCAAGGTTCTTGTTTAGTTTCTCTGGGTCCAAGTTCTTGCCTTTCACCACGTAGTGCAGGTTGATTTTTTCAATTCGATTTGCTTCTTTCTCGTTACGTTCTACCTCAGCCGATACTTGAATATCCGAGTAGTCAATGCGCTGCTTGTCTAGGATCTTGCGAAAGACAGATACGCTGCATCCTGCAATTGAAGAAACCATAAGCTGAAATGGGCGGAAACCGTATTCCTCATTCCCTGAAATCTCTAACGTTCCAAATTCAAAGGAGGTACGAACTCCTTGGTCTTTCATATAAAATTCCATGTGGGTCACTCCTTCATCCATTTGTCTATTTGTATTGTAACCTATACACCTAATAAGATAACGTAATCTGCTTCTCAGCTGGTCACATTCCTAGCTTAACATAATAGAAATGCCTACTAACAATATCTTGCCAACCCCTCTAGACCCTAGTAGCATGTACGTGTACATAAAGAGGAGGAACGACCATGAAACTAACCCGATTCCGATTCACCGTGCTCATCCTACTCGTGACCATATCAGGGTTCACACAAGGCATGTTGCTACCACTCATCGCCATTTTACTTGAGCAAAATGGCATCTCATCTACTCTGAACGGCTTACATGCAACCGGACTATATATTGGCGTTCTAGTTGCTTCACCATTTATGGAGAAGCCCCTTCAACGTCTTGGATTCAAACCGATAATCGCCATTGGAGGGATCTTAGTTTTCGTCTCTATGGCTTTCTTTCCGTTCTATCAGGCGCTTTGGTTTTGGTTTATGTTAAGAGTTGTGATTGGAATTGGGGATCATATGCTTCACTTTGGTACCCAGACGTGGATTACAACAGCTTCTGATGCCAGCAATCGAGGGAGGAATATCTCCTTCTATGGATTATTCTTTAGTCTCGGGTTTGCCATTGGTCCCCTTATGACACGACTCGTGGACATTCATCCGTCTCTTCCTTTCTTCCTATCTTCTGGTCTTAGCGTCATCGTCTGGGGATGCCTCTTCTTCATTAGGAACGAATGGCCAGAACAAGGCGGAAGCGTATCCACTTCGACAAGTTCTTGGTATCGGTTTGGACAGACATTTAAATATGCATGGATCGCTTTTCTCCCACCGTTTGGTTATGGGTTCTTAGAAGCTACCTTACACGGGAACTTTCCGGTTTATGGGCTAAGAATCGGACATGATGTTGACACTTTGTCCCTGATCATCCCCTGCTTTGCTGCCGGGAGCTTATTACTTCAAATTCCACTTGGCGTGTTGAGTGATCGATACGGACGGAGGCGCGTGTTGAGCATCGCCCTCCTTATTGGCGTAGCTACTTTTTTCCTAGCGTCTCTTCTTGAACATTCCGTTGTCGCATTATTCTTCTTGTTCACTGTTGCTGGGATGTTTGTCGGCTCTATCTATTCTTTAGGAATATCCTTTATGACAGATTTACTTCCCAAATCGTTGCTGCCAGCAGGGAACATCATGTGCGGAATTTCATTTAGTATAGGGAGTATGATCGGTCCATACATAGGTGGGGTATTTATGGATTACGTACCGAGCGCTTCTTTCTTTCACGTTGTTTCAACGACACTCTTCCTAATCAGCCTCCCAATTGTAATCTCTAGAAGAAGGGAACTCCGTGCCGCTCAATCATTCAGCTAGTACGTTCACACATTTTCACCACTCCTTGGACAATAACCTAGCCAGGTTATTTCAAACCGCATACCATATTCTGTACAGGTTAGTGACTGATGCGGAACTAACGGAGGTGAATGTGTTGCCATTTTACTACTATCCAGGGTTTAGAAGACCTGCTTTCCGCCGTGGCTACCGTAGAGGCTATCGTCGAGGGTACCGACGCGGATTCCGAGCGGGTAGATTCTTCCCACCTTACTATTAAGCTAAGAAAGCAAGCATGCCAACCTAGCATGCTTGCTTTCTCCTGGAGTTTGAGATGTATGATTTCTGAACATAGCGAATATAGTAAACCATCTTACTCGAAGGAGGCCACATCTATTGAACAACGATGTTGAATCCACCATCCGTCTCCTCCAAGACAAGGCTTATGAACACCAACGCACTGATGGCAGCTTCTCCTTTTGCTTTGAGAATAGCCCGATGACAGACGCTTGGATGGTTATCTTATTGAAATCTCTTGGTGTGAAAGACGACTCTTTCATCGCTTCTCTAACCGACCGCTTGTTGCGTCTCCAACACAAAGAAGGATATTTTGAGCTATATAAGGATGAGGGAAGAAATCTATCGGCTACGATTGAAGCCTATTATGCACTCCTACTAGCACAGGTCGTAGACCAATCGGACGAACGCATGAAGCGAGCTGAAGCATTTATTGTTCAGCATGGTGGTTTAGAAGCCGCTTCGTCACTTACTAAAGTCATGCTTGCTGTAACTGGACAGATGGAATGGCCTCGTGTCTATCACATCCCAATCCTCTTTGCCCTACTTCCACCAACTGCCCCTCTATCCTTTTATGATTTCGGTGGCTACGCCCGTGTGCATATGTCTCCTATTCTAATTCTGAGTGATTCAAGATTTAAACTGATTCGTCGAGGTTCTCCAACACTCACCCATCTACATAAATATAGAGACACTACTTCCACACAGGATATGCGAGAAAGGGACTTTCTTCAGGCTGTACACGAAGGATTAAAGACACTAGTTGGCATTCCTAATGAACTCGTTAAACGCGCAAGAAGAACGTTGGAAACTTATATGCTTCAAAGAATTGAGCCAGACGGCACACTATACAGTTATTTCAGCTCCACTTTCCTTATGATCTACGCACTCTTAGCCCTAGGATATTCAAAGCGTGACCCCATCATCATCAAGGCAATCCAGGGACTGAAAGGACTAAGGTTCGAAACGAAACTTGGCATTCATATCCAGAACTCCCCCTCCACTGTATGGGATACGTCACTCCTTACGTACGCACTTCATCAATCTGGAATCACCCAAACTTCTTCTTCCCTTGTAAAGGCGGTCTCTTATATAGCTAGACAGCAACATACCCGCTTTGGCGATTGGGCCAAAAACAACCAAGCAGCGACGCCAGGTGGGTTTGGGTTTTCTCCTACTAATACAATAAATCCAGACATCGATGATACAACTGCTGCGTTACGTGCTATCCAACCACATCTCACCAGCTCCTCTCCACTTCGTAGCGCTTGGGACCGGGGATTGCGTTTTGTCTTAACGATGCAGAATAGTGATGGGGGATGGCCCGCATTTGAGAAAGATACCTACAAATCAATCCTTACCTATACTCCCTTAGACGGTGCTGAAGCTGCGGCCATCGATCCCTCTACAGCTGACTTGACTGGAAGAACGCTTCATTTCCTTGGAAAGGACGCCAACCTCACCCTTCTACAACCGAACATTCAGAAGGCTGTGGAATGGCTCATTAGTCATCAAGAGAAAGATGGTTCCTGGTATGGGAGGTGGGGGATTTGTTATACGTATGGGACTTGGGCAGCATTAACAGGCATGAAAGCTGTTGGCGTATCCCATGAAGACGATTCCGTGCAGCGAGGGTTGGAATGGTTAGAACGGATTCAACTTCCTGACGGGGGTTGGGGAGAATCGTGCAGAAGTGACGTCGAACGCTCCTACATTCCCTTGCATCACAGCACCATCTCCCACACCTGTTGGGCCTTAGAAGTCCTGCTTGCATGGAACAATGAGATGACTCCAGCTATTGAGAAAGGAATCAAACGGCTAATCATGTTGGTCCACGAGCCAGATGCATGGTATTCCTACCCGACAGGGGCCGGGTTACCAGGGGATTTCTACATTTACTATCATAGTTATAACATCATCTGGCCTTTACTTGTACTCAGTGAATACCGAAAGAAAGCATAAAAAAAGCAGTCCAATCGGACTGTTTTTTTATGCTTGATAATGAAATTTCTTCTCCAAACGTTCTTGAAAGGCTGCAATGATGATACAAAGCGGCCAATAAATCAAGGCAGTGGTAATATACATCGTAAGCGAATCACCCGTCCGCCCAGAAACCGTTTGGGCTTTCTGAAACAATTCTGGAACTGTTATGACCGCAGCAAGGGAAGATGCCTTCACAAGGTCAAGGAAGATATTCGTTAACGGAGGGAGGGCAATCCGGATAGCTTGCGGCGTAACGACGTACCATAGCGTCTTCCAGTATCCAAGGCCTAACGCCTTACTGGCTTCCCATTGTCCCTTTGAAACGCTAGATAATGATGAGCGATTTACTTCTGCAATGTACGCCGCGCTATTCAAGCCGAAACCAATAACAGCAGACGTATAAGCAGTCAACGTTAAGCCGACTAATGGTAAACCGTAATAAAGTATAAACAGAAAGACCAAGATTGGGGTTCCTCGCATGAACGAGATATACACCCTCGATGGCCAACGAACAAGTAGACTACTCGAACTCCTCCCTAATGCAAGAAAGAATCCTAAGAGTAAACCAAACGCCATCCCCGCGAAGGAAACAGCTATGGTCATAGGAAGACCCTGCAATAGATAAGGAAGGTTCTTCCATGCTAACTGTGGATTAAACAACTCTGTAATTTGCAGGTTGGAAAGCGACTCTAGCACAACCTATCCCACCTTAATAGTCAATACCTTCAATTTCTTTAATCTCGCCTTCCGGTGGCGTAGATGCGTCTTCTCCAAGGAAGAACTCTTTAGAAATCTCAGCGAACGTACCATCTTCTTTTAGTTTGTCGATGGCTTTATTGATGTTCTCTTGTAGCTCTTTATCTTCTTTGGACATAATGATTGCTTGTTCAGTAGGATGAACCTTAATGTCCGGATGTAAAACTAGATCAAACTGGGGAAACGCGTTAATCCCAAGCTTAGAAGCGTAGTAATCATTGATGATTACATCTGTACGACCATTGTCTACGTCGCGTAGATACTGGTCATTCGTCGCATTTCCGTATGTTTTCGTAGTTGCACCATAATGTTCAGCAATGTCAGCGAATACAGTAGTAGCTGCTCCACCATTCACTTTACCTTCGAGGTCTTGGAGTGTTTCAATTCCACTTAACCCATCTTCACGCACCACAAGCGTTGTATAGGAGTATTTGTATGGGTCACTAAAGGCGAAATTTTCTTTCCGTTCCTCTGTAATTTCGATATCGTTAATGGCCACATCAATACGACCACTATTAATCGCTGCCGTCATGCCATCAAAGCCCATTTGTTCGAAACGTACCTCAATACCAGCTTCCTCTGCAATCGCACGCATGACTTCAACATCATACCCTGTTAATTCGTCAGAATCCTCGTCTTTATAGGAAACCGCTACGAGTGTACCAGATGTTCCCACAACAAGTTCTTCTTCTCCGTCTTTCACTTTATCCCAAGTGGACGCTTCTTCTGAAGACCCACAAGCAGCAAGCACGAATATAGTTAGTAAACTTATGGTATATAACCATAATTTTCTATTCATGGTGCATTCTCCTTTATATTAAAATGTTTGAAATACCTTCAATACTATAGCAATCGTAGACAGCATTTTCAACTGATTCACAATGTTTAAAAAATGGAACGAATCCCTCTCAAACTGCATAATCGTACATATAGATTTAATTTGTTGACTTAGGGGAAAATTCTGCTATGATTAAAACAGATACTACATTAAAATTATTATAATTAAAAACAGTTCTCAATTAGCTGTCTACAAGGCAGCTATTGTTGTTTCACACACTTATTGAGTTTGTTTATCATTCTCAATTACGAAAGAGAGTTGAGAAAAATGTCGACTGAAGCTAAAACGGTTCAACCTTCTTCCCATCCGACGTCCACCTCAAAGGACAAGGAATTTTCACCAAAACGATTCAACACCTTACAAGAGCACGGAGAGCTCATTGCCGCTTTAGTAAGCGGGGCGCTAATCTTAGTAGCATGGATTTTGCAAACGCAACTATATGACACAGCCTCTGCCTTCTTGTATGTAGCAGCATTTATTATCGGGGGGTTTGCGAAAGCAAAGGAAGGTATTGAAGAAACCATTGCTGACCGCGAACTAAATGTTGAGATGCTTATGATTTTTGCAGCGATTGGGTCCGCTTCGATTGGTTACTGGACTGAAGGCGCCATCCTTATTTTTATCTTTGCCTTGTCTGGCGCATTGGAAACCTACACAAATAACAAAAGTCAGCGAGAGATCTCTTCCTTAATGGATTTGCAGCCTGAAGAGGCTTTACTCCTAACGAATGATGGTGAACAACTTGTTCATGTCTCCGATTTAACAATAGGAAATAAAATTCTTGTCAAAGCCGGAGAACGCGTTCCAGCTGACGGAATTATTGTAAAAGGGGCCTCATCCCTTGATGAAGCAACCATCACGGGTGAATCTCTTCCTGTCTCAAAGAAAAATGGAGAAGACGTATTCGCTGGGACTGTAAACATCACAGGAAGCTTAACTGTCGAAGTAACGAAACATGCGGATGAAACGCTCTTTCAAAAAATTATTTCACTTGTCCAGTCTGCTCAAAGTGAGAAATCTCCTTCTCAATTGTTTATTGAACGGTTTGAAGGGACCTACGTGAAGACGGTTCTTATTGTTGTAGCGATTATGATGGTGCTTCCCCACTTTGCCTTTGGCTGGTCGTGGCAAGACACCATCTATCGTGCCATGATTCTTCTCGTCGTCGCTTCACCTTGTGCGCTTGTTGCATCCATTATGCCGGCTACCTTGTCGGCAATTTCAAATGGGGCACGAAATGGAATGCTCTTTAAAGGTGGCGTTCACCTCGAGAACCTTGCCCATGTAGAAGCCATTGCCTTTGACAAGACAGGTACGTTAACGAATGGAAAGCCAGAAGTAACCGACGTCGTGATTATCCACAACGAGGAAGAAACCTTACAAGTTGCTGTTGCCATTGAACGTGAATCCAATCACCCTCTCGCTCGGGCAATTGTCTCTTATGCAGAGCGCAACCGTACATCAGAAGATTATTCAGTTGAGCAAATGACTGATGTGTCTGGAAGCGGCGTGACTGCTGTTGTGAATGGTGTGGAATGGAAGCTTGGCAATGCCTCTTTCGTAGGGAAACAGGATGCCAATTCGTTTCATAGTCATGTGGCGGAACAATTCGCTAGTGAGGGGAAAACGCTGGTGTTCATCGCTAAACAAGATAAGGTTGTTGGCGTGATTGCTTTAAAAGATACAGTAAGAGAAGACACAAAAGCTGCGATCCAAGCTTTAAGACAAAAAGGCATTTATACCATCATGTTAACGGGTGATCATGAACTTACTGCCAAGGCAATTGCTACAGAATGCGGGATCGATCAATATGTGGCGGAATGTTTACCAGAAGACAAAGTACGCGAAATTAAGCGCTTGAAAGAGTCCTTTGACCACGTCGCTATGGTAGGAGACGGAATTAATGATGCTCCAGCACTAGCCACGGCGAATGTGGGGATCGCAATGGGTGAGGGAACAGACGTTGCCTTAGAGACAGCTGATGTTGTATTGATGAAGAATGACCTCCCTAAAATCCCTAGTGCCTTCACACTTTCGAAACGAATGAATCGAATTGTAAGACAAAACGTTATTTTCTCGATTGGGGTTATCACACTTCTAATCATCTCAAATTTCCTTCAAATACTTGACCTGCCGCTTGGAGTCATTGGCCACGAAGGAAGCACGATCCTGGTTATTCTAAACGGATTACGCTTATTGCGTTCTTAGTCGTCTAATCACACAAAAGTTGTCGATTTATTTCGAGGCATATTGAGACAAACGTTATGCAGCAACTGAAAGAGAGACCAACTCGACTAAGAGTTGGTCTCTCTTTATTAGGTTTCGTTCACCTTAGTGAAAGTCGTTTTTCTTGTTTTGCGTACCACTTGTTTTATGTTTTGCATCGTCTGTCGTTTGTTTGCCTTGGTTTTTGTTATTTCGAGCTTGTTGGTTTCGTTTGTTGTTTGCCATGTTGGATGACCTCCTTGTATTTCACTTATAGTATGTGCAATGACGTAGAGACCATGCTTAATTTCGAAAGGCTTTGCGCTTCCTTAACATGGCATTAATTTCGCCTCCAATAAGGACAATCATTCCTGTGAGATAGAACCAAATCATTAAAATAATAATCCCACCTAGGCTTCCGTATGTGGATGAATAATTAGCGAAATTAGCGACATAGAACGAGAACAACAAGGACACCACTTGCCACGCTACTGTAGCAAAGACTGCTCCTACAAGCGCTTGACGTAAATGCACCCGATGATTCGGAGCCAATATGTATAAACTGGAAAGAACAAAAAAGATTAATAAGAACGAAGTAAGCCATCGTAGCGCTTCCCAAACTGCTATGAACTCATCAGAAACTCCAAAATAAGACGAAAGCGTTGATCCAATGACCTTTCCGAATACAGGCAACAACAAGGCCACGATCATTACGATAAACATTGCAATCGTTAAGAAAATCGCGATAAATCTTGATAGTAAAAACGGGCGATTCTCATCCACCTCATACGCATGGTTGAAGGCACGCATAACCGCATTAATTCCATTGGAGGCAGACCATAACGTCCCAATGATTCCGACAGACAATAGCCCTCCCCCTGCTTCAGGGAGATTAGACGTGACTAATTCCAATGTATCTGATGGAGTGTAAGCCCGTACATAGGCTAGCACTTCTTCCTGTGTAATCGGCAAATAACCCACAAGCGCAAATAAGAAAATCATAAAGGGAAACAAAGACAGTAGAAAAAAATAGGCGAGCTGAGCAGACAAACCCGCCACCTCATGGTCAGAGAAACGCTTTATCAATTCTTTAACAAAACGGACCGCTTCACTCAATATCGTTATCCCCCTTATGCCTAAGAGGACTCCGTGAATCCTCTATTCCGTTTTCGTTTGATTTGTGGCTGCATCAGTTTCATTACGGGTTTCTTCACTCTCGGTGACTTTGTCCAAATAGCCTTCAACTTGGTCAATGACAGACAGCACCTCATTGATGCCATTATTTATTGTTCCTTCCCACTTCGCAAATGATGAACGAATGGAATGAACCGCTTCAGATGGATGACTGCTATAATGCTTTACTTGTGAAGAGGTTTGTTTCAGACAGCTCACCGTTTTTTCTCGTGTAGTGCGGTCGAACATAGACACCGCCAATCCAACTAATGATCCAATCGCTACAAATTTCATTAATTTACTTTCACTCATTTTGCCCTCTCCTCCATTTTATAAAGATTTGTCCTCTTTTATGCGTTTCAATAAGTGATGACATCCTTCTACAACCAATTCATACGTATAGTCGAAGTTGTCTGTCATATATGGGTCTGGTACATCCACTTCCTTAGGGTTTGGGACATACTCCATCAATTTGACGATTGGTGCATCTTTATTCAGCTTTCTCAAATTCCTCACATTACTCGAATCCATGGGCACAATGTAATCAAATACATCCCAATCTTCTTCTCGAACTTGGCGAGCTAGAATCCCATCCCATGAAATGTTCTCACTCTCGAGCTTCTCTCTCGTACCTGCATGAGGAGTATTCCCTTCATGCCAGTGACCCGTACCAGCCGAATCCACTTCAATTACATCTTGTAGCTGTTCACGTTTCACTAAATCTCTAAAGACCGCCTCCGCCATCGGAGAACGACAAATGTTGCCAAGGCACACGAACAATACACGTACCAACCCAATCACCTACCTAACTTATTCAGCGTTACCCCTTATTGTACTTGAAATGAGCAAATTGGTTAAGCAAGCACTTCTGAAACCACATTTAATCCACACTTTTTTCTACACCCAAAATTGGCTATTGACATTTATACAAAATTTTCGGAATATTTTATATATACGTTCGTCCATTTTATTTTTGGGAAGCTTTGTTACATGTAAATGTAAACACATGAAGAGTAGATCAGATAGGTCAAAGGAAGTGAAACGGTGTAATAACGAGGCTCAATGAAGACGGACACGTCCTGTAGTAATGCCGTCTCCCCTCCTTCATCTTATCCAACTCAACACTACATGTAACAGAGTCAATTAGAAAGGGGTTTTTCATTTGGGAAAAGAGAATGAAGTTACATTGCAACGTGTACTCGACACAATCAGCGGTTGGGTATGGGGGGTCCCGTTACTCGTTCTGCTTGTCGGTACAGGAATTTATTTAACGTTACGCCTTGGCTTCCTTCAGTTTCGCACCCTTCCTTACGCACTTCGACTCGTATTTTCTAAATCTCACAACAACGATACCAAATCAGAAGGTGATATTTCTCACTACAAATCACTCACAACTGCACTCGCTGCTACAATTGGGACAGGGAACATCGCCGGTGTGGCCACTGCCATCTTCTTAGGTGGACCGGGTGCTGTATTCTGGATGTGGCTCACAGCCCTATTCGGTATGGCAACCAAGTATGCAGAAGCCATCCTAGCTGTTAAATACCGGATTACCGGAGAAGATGGGAAAATGGCTGGAGGACCGATGTATTACTTAGAGCGCGGGTTGAATGCGAAGTGGCTTGGTGTGTTGTTTGCTGTCTTCGGTTCCATTGCTGCGTTTGGTATTGGAAACATGGTTCAATCAAATTCTGTTGCGGACGCACTTGAAACAACGTTTAATATCCCTACTTTCGCAACTGGTGCAATTCTGTTGATCCTTACTACAGCTGTTATACTCGGTGGAATTAAGAGTATCGGAAACGTGACAGCCTTCTTCGTGCCAATTATGGCAGCTTTCTATGTCATTGCTGGACTTATTATCATCGTTATGAACTTCGACCTTGTACCAAGTGCCTTTGGACTTATTTTCTCTGATGCCTTCTCAGGTGAAGCTGTTGCAGGGGGAGCAATCGGAACAGTAATTCGATTTGGGGTTGCGAGAGGCGTCTTCTCTAATGAAGCGGGGCTTGGTTCAGCACCGATTGCCGCTGCTGCAGCTCGAACAGACTATCCTGGTCGCCAAGCACTTGTATCTATGACTCAAGTATTCATTGATACCATTGTCGTGTGTACGATTACGGGGCTTACCATTGTTATGGGGAATAAATACGGAGGAGAGTTAGATGGTGCGGACTTAACGTCTGAATCTTTCGCAACATTCTTAGGGAGTACAGGCTCAATCATTGTCTCTATAGGACTTGTCTTCTTCGCCTTCTCAACCATCTTAGGTTGGTCCTACTACGGAGAGCGATGCTTTACTTATCTCTTTAGTCAAAAGTGGGTCCCGATTTACCGTTCTGTCTTCCTCTTACTCGTCTTCGTTGGAGCGATTCTAAAGATCGGTATTGTATGGACGTTCGCAGATATTATGAACGGACTAATGGCCTTCCCGAACTTAGTAGGGCTTCTGCTCCTTTCTGGTGTGGTTGTCTCTGAAACGAAACGATTCCTGAGAGTCATGAAAGAAGAAAAAGCTGAACAACGTGGTTCTGTTTCCACAGATGCCTAAACGAAACCCCCAAGCGCTACAGCGTTTGGGGGTTTCGTTGTTGCAATAAGTGCTCGAACATCTCAGGAGACAACGGTTTACTGAAATAGAAGCCTTGATAGTATTCGCAGCCTTCTTCTTTCAGAAACTGTAGAACATGTTCATCTTCTACGCCTTCAGCGATAACTTCCAAGTTAAACGTATGAGCAAGCTGGATGACCGCCTTGACGATTTCTGCATTGTTCTGATTGCATTTAAGATTCTGGATGAATGTCTGGTCAATCTTTAAATAATTTAGTGGGAAACGCGGAAGATATCCAAGCGAGGAGTAGCCTGTTCCAAAGTCGTCTATGGAAAGTTTTACTCCCATCTCCCTTAACTCCTTTAAGGTTTGCATGCATTCTTCTGTGTTTTGCATGATACTGTTCTCTGTAATTTCAATTTCTAAGTATTCTGGGGGGAGACCCGTATTCTCAAGGATTTGTTCTACCTTTTTTGAGAAGTTATGGCGTTGAAGCTCAATTGCTGACACGTTAACAGCAACCCGTTGAGGAGGATAACCCTCTAGTAACCATTCCTGATTCTGACGGCACGCTTCAAAGATGACCCACTCACCCATTTGAATAATGAGTCCCGTTTCTTCTGCGACGGGGATAAATTTAGCAGGGCTTAAGAGTCCCTTCTGTGGATGAGTCCACCGAATCAATGCTTCCATACCACTTATTTCACCAGTTTGAACATTTACCTTAGGCTGGTAGTAAAGCTCAAGTTCATGAGCTTGTAGCGCTCGCCTGAGATCACCTTCTAAGTTAACCATGTCATGATACGTTTCATTCATATTTGGAGAATAAATAACGACACCCTGGCCCTTATGTAGCTTGCAGTATTGCATAGCAATGTCTGCATGACTAATGAGCTGGTCGCATGTGAATCCTCCTAACGGATAAATGGTCACGCCCATACTTGCTGTAAGAAAGAATTCTTTCTCACGAATCATGATGGGGCGCTCAATTTGTTTTAACACTTCGTTTCCTAGATTTTCGACGTAATCCAAGTCTTCCGCATCATTCACAACGATGACGAACTCATCACCACTAAATCGATACAACTCATCTTGATAGCCTAGGATCTCAAGCACACGTTCAGCAATTGTAACGAGCACTTGATCACCGTATCGATGGCCGAACGCGTCATTGATGTACTTAAAGCGATTTAAGTCAAGGAACAAGACTGCAAAGGACCGACCATTGCTTCTTGATAACTCAATACTACGATCTACGTTCTCTCTTAACTTACGGCGATTGGGCAAGTCAGTAAGTGGATCATGGTACGCAATATATCGAACGCGCAGCTCCGCTTCTTCATGGTCCGTAATGTCTACAGACGACCCTATCACTTCAATGACTTTACCATTCTCAATTACAGGAGAGAGGTTCGTATATAAATACTTTTCATAGAATCGTTCTTTATAAGAAACTTCTTCTCCCTCGAATGCACGCTCATAGTGACGCTGTAAGAATGCAGCCTTATCTTTACCGAACAAGTCTTGTAATTTCTTTCCGTTCACAATTGCCGTTGACATGCCAAGAACACCAGCTAATTTCCCTTCAAATAACGTGAAATGGTATTCTCCGGTGTAGGGGTGACGCTCCACTTTAAAGACTAGATTCACGAGCGCTTGAACCGTACGAAGAAAATCATGAGCAACATGGTCCTTGAATAAGGGATTTCCTTCAAATCCCTGATTTCGGCCGCACAGAATAATCGCCCCTTGGACATGGCTTTGAACGTCCATAACAGGCATAACCGTTGCTTGCATCCATATTTCACCGTGGGTCTTTAACAATCCTGTCCATGTTTCTCCCATACGCATCGTATTCCAAACATCTTGAAGGTTAGCACGATACGAACCTGTATACACCAACTCATATACATCCTCAAATTTCGGTTTGCGATGATTGCTCGCTACGAGGAATCCAGAAACATCATTGGTCTGCACAATTTCTCCGCTATCATTCAATACCATAACCGATAGCGAATTAGGAGCATTCTTAACAGAACCTGACTTCATCATGTAAGCAGCCAGCGACTTATGAAGCTTTCCACGGTCTAGTTGCCTCCCTTGTAACACCCGAGATTGATCGACCGCGTCACTTATTCGTTTGTATAATTGGTCTAATAGATATGTCTCCGAGTATAGTAAATCCATATGCTCCACCTTTACCCTTACCTTATTCTTTCTGTAAACGCTCGACACTTCTTTTTACTATATCGGTCATAGTGGAAAAGTGTTTAACTTCTTCCACATGTTCCATACTATTCAACAGACACTTTCTCCACACAACCTGGACCGTCATTCTTCGCAGAGTTCACCATTGAGTGTACCGGATAAGCCTCCAACTCAGGGGGTGAAAATTGGCGCAGAGCGTCGTGGACTTGTTTCGCATTACGGGTCTCAGACTGAATCCACCATTGTTCTTGCTCTTCTGGAAGGATGATCGGCATACGGTGATGAAGGGATTCCATAAACGGATTGGCTTCCCGTGTCAGAATTGTGCATGTAACAAGATCCTCATCGCCATCACGCCACCTATCCCATAATCCTGCAAATGAGAAGAATGATTGTTTAGGCGCATAGATTCGGTAAGGTTGCTTCCTCCCATTCTCTTCCTTCCATTCAAAGAAACTGTCCGCGACAATAATGCAACGCTTTCGCTCCATTAACCGTTTGAAGCTCGGCTTTTCATGGGCTGTTTCAGAACGCGCGTTAATCATTTTATACCCAATAGATGGATCTTTCGCCCACACAGGCACAAGCCCCCACTTCAAATACCCAGCTCGATTGTTCTCTCCATCGTGTACAACTGAAAGTACTTGCTGTCCCGGGGCAATATTGTACCTAGGGGAACCCCCCTCTAGTTCCTGTTCAATGTGGAAATGAGTAAGCACATCTTCTGGTTGAATCGTAAATGTAAATCGTCCACACATTGTCTTCATCCTCCTTAAGCTACTCCTACTCTTTCCTATACTTTTCGTGAACATTCCTCATTTTCCTTTTTGTAAGGTCAAGTAGATAGGAAACCATAAATTAGATAAACTAGAAGAACAAGGTGGTGTAGAAGTTGAAACTTGAGGATTATTCACTAGTCATCTTTGACTTGGATGGGACGTTGTACGAAGATACCGCTCACTTCTCCTTATTTGCAGAAAAGCTAAAGCACGAACTTCCATTGGAACGGCAGCATGCATTTGAGCGGGATGAGAAATGTGTGCAGAAGGGGGAGCATCCATTAGCGATTGGAAAGGTTTACGATACTTTAGAGGATATCATTTGGACGTGGGATCCTTTTACGGACATGCTAATTGAACCGTTAACATGGGATGGGAAAGAAGCGCCTATTGAGCAGAAGTCCATTTCATTTCGCGCGAGTGATGTAGACTTTGATCGGTGGTTATCGATTGGAGATGGATGGTGGCCCCCATATGTGTTAGCCAGGCATCATGGCGTTCCTATGGAGACTTGCCATAAGGTATACAACGAAACAAAAGTGGTGATGTCAAGCGAAGGTGGATGGATGACAAGGACGGAGGGGTTACGAAACACACTCCTTAGCTGGAAAGAGCAGAAGCATCTTGTGCTCGTAACCAATAGCGACAAAGAGGATGTTATTCGAATTCTTTCTAAATTAAACCTAGACGATGTGTTCTCTCATATTATCCCTTCCGCTATGAAGCCAAAAGAAACAGAACATCATTTCAAATCGTTATTAGAAACGTACAAGCTTGAGCCCCATGATGCGCTATCAATTGGAGATAACTTCATCAATGAAATAGCGCCCGCACTAAAGTTAGGGATGGCTAGCTGTTGGCTTACACCAGATGAGCCCCCAATCACACACCCTAATTTATTTGCAGTTTCTTCACTCAAGCAGGTCTTCTAATGCTTGAACAAGGAACAGGATAGTACGCGTTCTCCATATTTCATTTCTCCTGTAGGATGAAAGCCAAATTGATAGAAGAACGAAGCAGCACCAACATTCTCTGGGTCATGACTTAAGGTAACCTCTTGCTGGTTCAGCTTCATGGCCCACTTTCTTAAGTCTTCCATTATAAGCGTAAGCGCTTCTCTTCCATATCCCTGCCTCTGGTATTGAACATCGATCATAAATCGATACAACCATAATTGGCCATCTTCTTCATCCACCCCATACATCGCAAACCCAATCATTTCTCGACCATGATAAATTCCCATTGCTTTAAATTCACCAAGAAACTGATATTGGGCAAGAGACAACACATTGGATGCAATCCATTTCTGTTGTTCTTCAGTTACTTTCAACAGGACACAGTCTTCCCAGTTATTCTTTGTTACTGGCCAGAGCTTAATCACATCGGAGAGCCCCCTTACACTCGTCTCTTTCAATTAATTCTTGATTGATTCGTAATCTCCTTGTTTTCATAGCCTGCCAATTTATTCTTACACGTAAATAAAACACTCTGTTCCGACCATAGCCTATGCGGAACAGAGTGTTAGCGTGATTCTTATGATTGATGGATTCCATACATGATGAAATCAATTGTTCGTTCAATTTCAGCTTCGTCGTCCCATTCAGCATCAGGAAGAATAAGAAGACGCGTAACGATCATACCGATAATAGACGTCATCACAAATCGAATGACGGATTCAACTGGATAATCTCGAATTTGACCTTCCTTCTGGTAATGTTCAACCTTCTCCTTAAATGATGGATACACATGTTGGGAGAACTGTTGTTGAAGCTTCTCCTTAAGTTCAGGGTGAAAAGCCATTTCTTGAAGCATAATCTTCAAGAAGGGCAAATTCTTCTTCACAAATTGGTAACGCTCATAGACTAACGTTCGCAACAACTGATCATATCGGTCGTAGTCTGGACTAAACACTTCTTTCACAAATTTATTTGCAAAGACTGGGAGAGCCACTTTCGTAATCATCGGAGTTACGATGGAGAAGAGCAATTCTTTCTTCGTCTTATAATGTCGAAAGATTGTTCCCTCTGCTACACCAGCACGCTTGGCAATCTCGCTTGTAGAAGTTGCGTTATATCCTTTCTCTGAGAAAATTTCGATAGCAGCCTCTAATATCTTGGTCTGCTTTGGGGTGAGCTTTAAGGTGTCATTTTCAGTTTCTTGGAGGATCTCTTGGAGATTCAGCTCATCACTCATGCGATTTCTCCCTTTTCATTTTTCTCTATTATAACTTTCGGTGCTTACGTAATGCCAACACATTTAACGTAAAGAACAAGACGACAAATGCAATTAAGACCACCATTTCTACCCAAATATCTATAAACCCAGCATCTCTAATCATAACATCACGCAATGCTTCTGCTCCGTATGAAAGTGGTAAGACATGCTGTAACCATCGTAACCACGGAGTCATCGTTTCTAAACTGAACATCCCGGAGAAGAAAACTTGTGGAATGATGACCAGTGGAATGAACTGAAACATTTGGAATTCACTCTTCGCATAAGTGGATAATAACGTTCCTAGCGTAAGCGCGGTCAGTGCTAGTATGAACGTAATAAGCAACACATAGCCGATGTTTCCAACCATCCACATATCAAGCACATAGATAGAATAGGAGACAATCACGAGCGTTTGAATAAGGGTGAAGATTCCAAAGCCAATGACATAGCCCATCACAATTTCAAACCGTTTCAACGGTGTCGATAGAAGTCGTTCTAAAGTTCCTTGCGTTCGTTCTCTTAAGAACGAGACTCCTCCGGTAATAAATACGAAGAAGAAGACGAAGAATCCTACGAGTACTGGCCCTACATTATCAAACAGTCCTAAGTCCTCGCCGCCATGCAGGAACGAGAATGATAAATCTAAAGGCTGTGCTCCTTTGGACTCCTCACTAAGCGTTTTAGTGGTAGACTGGACGACCTTTCGAACAGCCGAGACCTCGTTTGGATTACTCCCTTCGAGTTGGATTGTCGCTTCCCTACCCTCGAAATAAATCACCCCATCCAACTCTCCTGATTCTAGCTCATCAAAGGCATCTTCCTTAGTTGTAAAGCTAGCAAGTTCGGCATCTTGAGATTCAAGAGCTTTAGTGAATGGAGCAGGTCCTTCAACCAGTCCAATCTTAGGTTCATATTGTTCGCCGTCAAATACAAGCCACATTAGCGTAAGAACGAGCAACGGAGCCATAATCATAAGTGCCATCGACCGCTTGTCACGTCTGAATTGACGTAAGATACGTTTGGAGATAGCGATACTGTTCATCATGCTTCGGCACCCCCATAAGAAAGGAAAGCTTCCTCAATTGAGGAAGCCCTCACTTGCTGGATTAACTCTTGTGGCGTTCCTTGTGCAATGAGGTAACCACCTCGTAACATCGCTAACCGGTCACACTTCTCCGCCTCATCCATAACATGAGTGGTCACAATAAGTGTCTTCCCTTCGTTCTTCAAACGGGTGAATTCTTCCCATATCGACTGTCGAAGCAGAGGATCGATACCGACTGTCGGTTCATCTAAGACAAGCACGTCAGGTTCATGCAACAAGGCAATAGCGAGCGATAATCTCCGCTTCATTCCTCCTGAATAATGATGCACTTGTTTATCCAAGTCCTTTTCAAGATTCACGATGTGTGCCACTTCTTGGATACGCTGCTTTCTCTTTCTTTTATTGTATCCATAGATCGATCCGAAGAAGTCCATATTTTCTCGCGCTGACAACTCTCCGTATAAAGCATCGGATTGAGCCATATAGCCGATTACGTTCATCTGATGTAGGGAAGGCATCTGTACTCCTTTCACCCACACCCTCCCTCGGTCTGCTTCTGTTATCCCCACAATCATTTTAACTAAAGTTGTCTTGCCGGCCCCAGAAGGTCCAAGTAATCCATAAATCTCTCCTTGCTCAATTGATACATGAATATCCTTCAACACTTCTTCCTTACCGAAAGAATGTGCCATTCCTTCCACACGAATCATCTCTTTCATTCTTACCCCTCCCAACTAATGAGTGATTACTCACTTTTATAATAATGTGAGTAATCACTCACGTCAACACAAAAAAAAGAAACCTCTTCCAAGTGGAACAGGTTAGGAAAACAAGCGACGCGTTATAGCCGTTTGATACTTGTGGTAGGTGCTCGAACGATTCATCTTTCGTTTCTCCATTAACTGATCGAAATGGATTTGTTTCTCACTTAACTTCTTCCGATAAGCTTGTCGCTCTTCTTCATCATCGCATTGTCTCAATAAATCTTCTAATTCAAGAATTTCTTTCTTAACATTCATTTCCTCAGGAAGCATATTTGCGTTCTTCATAATGGTATAGCTCATGCGTAAATCCTGAGGAACCGCTTCCCATTCTGACAGGTCAAGTCGCTTTCCTTTACCAGGTAAGTCTTTAAACTCCCCGTTCCGTTCAGCTTCCTTAATTCGTTCTTCTGCAATACGGAAAGAAAAATCCACTCTATTCCACCTTCCTATGACTGCTGGTTACGATAGGTCTTCATCGCATCTAGCTCTCGTCGCTTCAAGGGCATATGCACAGGAATTAACTGTCTTGTTGACTTTGGCTTCATCAAGTCTTTGTAGATGGTTTCACTCAACGTTAACCCAACTTGAGCTGCTTCTTCAACCGTCTGACTGTAATACACATCCTGAAGCTTAGCAAAGTACATCGCCGCTATGCACATTGGGCATGGTTCACCACTTGCATACAGAGAGCAATCACTTAAATCCATCGTTTGAAGCTTATGTTGTGCTTCTCTTATGACTACCATCTCTGCATGGGCTGTACTATCATAATGGACGTGAAGTTCATTTACCCCTTCTGCAATGATTTCATTGTTTCGTACTAAGACAGCTCCGAACGGCGAACCACCTTTATGTACATTCTCAACTGCTAGTTGTAAAGCCCTCTCCATATATCTATTCATACGTGTCTCCCCCTTTTCCTGCTCATTTTAATAAAGTTAAGGTAGTCGTACCATTCCCAATGCGTATCATACGAAGCTTTCCCTTTCATCCCTATACCATACGGGACAAATGGATCACTTTCCGTTAAAACTTATTATAAAAAAAGAAGCCCCCGAATGATGGGAGCTTCCAGTAAAAGCTTATTTGCCTATAAACTGTTGTGTCCATACGTGGCCATCTTCAACATAGCCAACGCCAATGTGAGTAAAGTCCGGATTCATAATGTTCTGGCGGTGTCCTTCACTGTTCATCCAACCTTCAACAACTTGGGCAGGTGTGGTTTGCCCTTTAGCAATGTTCTCGCCCGCTGTACGATAATCAATTCCAAATTGGTCCATCATATCGAACGGAGAGCCATAAGTTGGACTGTTGTGTGAGAAGTATCCATTTTGTGCCATGTCTTCAGACTTCTTGCCTGCCACTTCACTCAAGTCTTCACTAATTTGAAGCGGTTCAAGGCCTTGTGCCTGACGTTCTTGGTTCGTCAATTCGACTACTTGCTTCTCAAACTCGCTTATGACTCCAGAAGCTTGTTCCGTGTTCGTCTGTTCATTGGTTGTAGGTTGTTGTTGTGTTTGTTGAGTCGGTTGCTGAGCTTGTGGCTGTTCAGTCGTCTCTTGTGCAGGTGTTTCTTGATTTGATTCCGGCTGTTTCACTTGCTCCTCTTGAGTAGAGGCTTTAGACTCCTCAGCTTGTTCGGCTGTAGGTTGTTGTGTCTCATGATTCATATATTGTTGAATCCATTGATTGATTTCTTCTTTATTGAAGGAGAAGTCTTTCATGACGTTCACTGGCTGATTCTGATAGTACTTAGATTCAGCGCTAACGTCTGACGCAAAGCTACCTCCTACTAAAATCGTCGTTGCCAACGCAGTTACAGTTGTCACTTTTTTAAACATTTGATTTCTCCTCTCGTGTTTTGTGTCGCTGTGACAACCTAATCGTAGCACGAGTTTTTTGTAATAATTATGGGGGAATATGGATATTCGTATTTTCATAGAACCTACGTCAGGTGTAAATGGGCCTTCATCATCCGCCGTGACACCGTTAATCCCTTGTAACTCGACCACTAACACTTTAGGAAAATTCATCCTAAAGTTACACGGATTTCATAAGCGTGATGGTTGACACCATAAAAAAGAAGCCCCTTTTGTTACAAAAGATAGGCTTCTTGTTACGTGGTTGTTATATTGTTCCTTGAATTCGGTTTAGTTGCTTTTGGAAGGATTCCTTGAACGGAGGTGCAAGTGCTTCTAAGGTGACTGCCTGTTGCAGCTTCTTTAGATCGTTTCGATTTCTGTACTTCAATTCGTTCACTTCGGCAATAGTCAGACTTTGTTCCTGTTGTTAAATTCGCCTAAGTGGATGGTGAACCGATACGATCCCTTCCTTCAGCACCTTTAAATAAAAACCTGTGAAGCCAGTTTGGATCACTTGCTTGGTTAAGTCCTTTATTTGATGAACAAATGAAATACGTTGACAGGGCTGGCGTGGTTGAACGACTTGAAGCTCTGCCTCTCCCCATTGAAACACATCTCCTATTGATACAGTCGATTCATCAAGTCCCGCTACTGTTACGTTCTCACCAAACGCTGGAAAGGACATCACGCTCCCTGTCTTCTCCTGCCAGTATGCATAGTGAACGTATGGGTACATGCAAACCGCCTTATACACCCCACCGTGATGTTCCTTAACGGCCTGCTCATCTCCTTCAAGACCAAGCGAAGTCAAACGAAGCGAACTTGTTGTTCTGGTCTTCATAAAGCTTGTAACTTGTTCCTCTCCACCCCGGATGACCGGTTTCGGTCCACCTACCTGCACAGATTCAATCGTTAGTTGCTCCTCCATCGTTGAATCCCCCCCTTTTGTAACCATTATACAGAAGATTCTTCTTCCCTTAACCAGTCTTTCGCCCAGTTAGCAAGGAAATCATATTGCCACATGTCAGATGGATAATCGACGAGCATATCTTCTCCGTTCTCATACAATTCCTGCATGATTTCATTAAGCCCGCCCATGTAGAACTCGTATAGAAACTCGAAGCTAAGCGTTTCCTTTGGCATGTGGTTGTTCGCACATACTTTCGGGTCAGAGTAGTTTACATACGTTCGGCATGGAATGGGACGGATCTCATAAGCCATGCACAAGTTTGTCTCAGGATCAAGCATTGGGCATGGAACTTGAGAAGCGATATATTTTTTCTTAAACGCAGGGTCTTCTTGGTCTAACGCCGTAATGCGTTCCACTTCTTCCCCGTACGTTGCATAGTACTGTTCCAAATGCTTCATAAGTTTCTCTTTCCGTTCTTTCGGCCACTGATCAATGGCTCTCTTCATCATGGATGATTCTGCTTGGGTAATAATAATCGGAAAGTAACAACAGAATGCGCATCCCATAAAGCATGAGGCTTTGACATCCATAAAGTCTTCCATGTTAGCCATTTCTTCATTTACTTGTTCCAATAAACGATGAAATCCAGCCATGATGACCTCATTTGTCGGGCGATCACTTGAGAGCAAGTCTTCTACTATATGATCGAAATAGTGTTGGTTAATTTCATATTGTTCGTTCAACAGCTCGCATTTTTTCAGTATTTCTGGATAAGATAGATATGATTGGATAATCACACCCCCTTTTAAAGCTAAGATATTCATTATACCATGGGGTGTGGAGCGTTGTCTTATTCCTATTGGATTCTACGTGGAAGGAACATCAAAAAATCCTTTCACATATTTACAATCGATGTTACAATAGACAACGTCTAGAAATGCCTTTCGATGATCAACAACACTAAATTATATATGAAAGGATGATAGGAATGCATATCGGTACTAAAGGCTGGTACGTATACGAACTTAAGAAGCTTGGTATGAACCGTTACGAAGACCGTAAGCTAGAAAGCTATAAAAAGCACATTCTTGCAAACCTATACTTCGCTAAACAAAAATAAGCTTCTTATCTAAACTTCACAAAAAGCAGGGATCCTAACTTAGGATCCCTGCTTTTTTTCCTATAAGTTTCTAACATTTACCTTATCTATGACCCCCATAAATCACGTAGAATGTCAGAAGGGTATAAGTAAGAAGACTCAAACTCAACTGGGGGACACGCACATATGTTTACGAACGCCCAAATTGGTATCGACTTAGGTACTGCAAACGTACTTATTTATTCAAAAAACAAAGGGGTCGTATTAAACGAACCTTCCGTTGTTGCTATTGATACACAGACAAAGCAAGTGTTAGCAGTTGGTGCTGACGCAAAGCAAATGGTAGGAAAGACGCCACAGAACGTGGTACCTATTCGCCCGTTGAAAGATGGTGTCATTGCAGACTACGATATTACAGCTCAAATGCTTAAAGCTATGCTTAAGAAAGTAAGCAAGCAACTTGGTGCTTCCATGCGCAAACCAAATGTTGTTATCTGTACACCATCAGGCTCAACATCTGTTGAAAGACGTGCCATCCACAATGCCGTTAAGAGCTATGGTGCGAAAAACGTTCACCTCATTGAAGAGCCGGTGGCAGCCGCAATCGGAGCTGACTTACCCGTAAGTGATCCAGTTGCCAACGTCATCCTAGACATCGGCGGAGGTACAAGTGAAGTAGCCATCATCTCCTTCGGTGGCGTTGTGTCTTGTCGTTCTGTACGTAGCGGTGGTGACAAAATGGATGAAGAAATCATTCACCACGTACGTAAGAACTACAATATACTTATCGGGGAGCGTACAGCTGAGAACATTAAGATGGAAATCGGCTACGCACTCATCGACCACGAAGAAGAAACAATGGAAGTACGTGGACGTGACCTCGTCAATGGCTTACCGAAAACGATTACGTTGACATCTACAGAAATTCAAGAAGCATTACGCGAATCTCTTGAACAGGTGTTAGAAACCGTTCGTGCGACTCTTGAAGATTGCCCTCCAGAGTTAAGCGGTGACATTGTGGACCACGGTCTCATCCTAACTGGTGGCGGTTCCCTTCTTAAAGGGATGCAAGAATGGCTAAGTAACGAAATATTCGTCCCTGTACACTTAGCACCGAATCCGTTAGAATCTGTTGCAATCGGAACAGGTCGTTCCCTACAAATGATCGACAAACTACAAAAAGCAGCGAAATAAGCGTGACAGAGAGACTGAATCCCTTAAGGGATTCAGTCTTTTTTTACGCTAGGTCATTAAGAAAAGTTCCTCTTGTCGAAAGTCTTCCACTCCATTTCAGTAATCCTCCTCCCTACGCCCCATTGACAACACGGCCGTTCACCTTTAAAATAGACACATAAACATTTTAGCGGATAAAAGCATAAAAGCGTTAAAGCCTTGTTGAAAGGATGAATAGGTATGAAACGAGAGCCCACTATTGGGCAAGCGCTCCTCCCGTTAATTGCCTTAATCGGAGCGGCAGCATGCTCGATCTTCTTTTGGAAGGTTGGAATGTATATCCCCTTCACAATTGGAATCATTGCATCAGCTTTAGTTGGGAAGCGACTTGGGTATACGTGGAATGAACTACAGCAGTTCTTAACGAACGGTGTATCTAAAGCACTTCCTGCCATATTTATATTACTCATAATCGGTACTATTGTTGGAACTTGGATTTTAAGTGGTACAATCCCAACGTTAATCTACTACGGATTAGAAATCATACAACCTAACTTCTTCTTACCAACTGTTGTAGTAACATCTGGAATTGTCGCCATTACACTAGGAAGCTCGTTTACCGCAATTGCTACGATTGGTTTAGCCTTTATGGCAATCGGTACAAGCTTAGGCTTCTCTCCAGCCCACATTGCAGGTGCAATTATTTCGGGCGCATTCTTTGGAGATAAATTATCTCCACTGTCAGACACAACAAACATTGCACCAGCGATGGTAGATGTAGATTTATTCGACCACGTTAAACACATGCTATGGGATACAATTCCTGCATTCGTATTAAGTATTATCGCATTCTGGATCCTTGGACTGAACACAACCTCCGGTGATTTCAATACGAGCCAAATTGACACGATTTTAAGTGGATTAAACAATGTGTTCGTCATCCATCCGTTGTTGCTGTTACTCCCTGTACTAACCATTGTGTTGATGGCTAGACGAGTGCCAGCCATACCTGCGCTGGTCGTGGTGAGTACAATTGGAGGTCTTGTAGCATTGCTTGTCCAGGGGAACACGATTTCCGAAGTGATGCAGGCAATGACGAACGGGTTCGTTGCGGAGACAGGGAATTCTACAGTGGATGACCTTCTCTCAAATGGAGGAATCCAATCCATGTTCTCAACTGTTGCACTCGTAACATTTGCAACGGCGCTTGGTGGAATTATGGAAGGGATTCAAGTATTCGATGTATTAATTAAACGATTGATTAAAGGAGTTCGCAGTACTGGTTCACTGATCTCTACAACGCTGTTGTCTACTTTCTTCGTCAGCTTCGTAAGTGGCGCCATGTACCTAGCGATTATCCTTCCATCTAAAGCATTTCTAGGAACGTATAAAGAGCGAGGCGTTTCGGCTACGAACTTATCTCGTAACGTAGAAGCGGCTGGAACGGTTGGGGTAAACCTTGTTCCGTGGGGTGTACCTGCTGTGTTCGTCAGCGGATTGATGGATATTAGCCCATATGCGTTTATACCGTTCATTTTCTTCGCTTACTTTGTACTGCTCATTAACGTTATTTACGGCTACACCGGCTTCACGATTACGAAAGAAGAGCCAGCCGTTCAACAAGAAGACGAACAATGGAACTATCCTAAAACGGTATAAGGAGGTCAATTACAATGACAACCGTACACGTCTTAGGTACAGCCCAGGATGGGGGAGTCCCCCAGCCTGGGTGTTTTTGTACCAACTGCCAACGAGCTAAACAAGACTCCACGTATCGTAGACAAGCTACTTCCCTTGGAGTCGTTCACTCAGAAACCAATCAATGGGCACTCATTGATGCAACACCAGATTTCAAAGTCCAATACGAACAGATGGAACAGCTAGGCAATCCTAGGCTTCATTCTATATGGCTGACACATGCACATATTGGCCATTATCCCGGTCTCCTCTTTCTCGGTAAAGAAGCAATGAACACGAAGCGTTTGCCCGTGTACGCAGGAGCTGAAATGACTAATTTCCTTCGTCACCACTTGCCTTGGCAAATACTAGTCGAGGAAGACCACATTACACTCCATCAATTACGTAATGAACAGAGCAGATCGTTTGAGGATGTATCCATCATCCCATTAACTGTTCCACATCGTAATGAGTTCTCTGAGACATTTGGATTTATCTTAAAGGGATCGCAACGTTCCCTCCTCTACATTCCAGACATTGACCGCTTTGAAGAATGGGAGAAAGACATTGAGGCAGTTGCCCGTGACGTAGACTATTGCTTACTTGATGCAACTTTCTATTCGGAAGATGAACTTATTGAACTTGGTCGAGACCCACAGTCCATCCCACACCCACTTATGACCGAAACAATGGACCGTCTTCAGGTATTAGTCAACCAACAAGATACAGCTGTATTCTTTACACACTTCAACCACACCAATCGAGCACTCGATGAGAATCATCAAGCTCGAACAACCATCGAAAATCGTGGGTTTCATCTTGCCCATGAAGGAATGACTTTTCATTTATAATAAAAAAAGGCCCTTAGAGCGTTCGCTCTAAGGGCTTTCTTTATCATTTAGAAAGAAGCTGTTGTTTATATTCACGAAATACCCGCTTCACAACTGGAGACAACAGGAGTAAGGCAATTAAGTTCGGAACGACCATGAGTGCATTGAACATATCTGCCATTTCCCATACGAAGTCTACCTTCACAAGCGCGCCAATTACGACAAAGAGAAGAACAAGGCTACGGTATGGTTTAATCCCTTTCCCATTGAATAAGAAGCGAATATTCACTTCACCGAAGTAAGACCAGCCAAGAATGGTTGTGAAGGCGAAGAATAGTAAGCAAATGGCGATAAATGGAGTTCCAAATTCACCAAGACCTCTCGCAAACCCTTCTTGAGTAATGGCACTTGCTTCAAGACCAGTTGTATGCGCGTTCGTAATTAGGACAACCATAGCGGTCAATGTACAGATCACTACTGTATCAATAAACACACCGACCATGGCTACGAATCCTTGCTGAGCCGGATGTTTCACATTGGCTACCGCATGAGCGTGCGGGGTAGAACCCATCCCAGCTTCGTTTGAGAACAACCCACGCGCCACGCCATACCGAATAGCTTCTTTTACAGTTGCTCCGAGCACACCGCCACCTGCAGATTCAGGTGTGAAGGCGGCCTCAAAGATTAACTGGAAAGTAGGAATAACAAGGTCGATGTTTACAATCAGGATGATCATACTTCCGACAATGTAAAGGAGCGCCATAATAGGCACAACGTTGCCTGCAAATGCAGAAATACGTTCAATCCCACCGAACAAAATCATCCCAATAAAGAGTGCCACAACAATCCCAATGGATAAGTTCAACCATAAGCTAGATTGCCCGAACACTTCATTAACAGCGACCGTAATGGAATTCGACTGAACCATATTCCCGATAAAGCCAAGTGCAAGGATAATCGCTACCGCAAAGAATCCGGCTAAGAAGCGACTCCCTAGTCCTTCACGGATATAATAGGCTGGACCACCAACTACTTGGTCCCCCTTTTTCACTTTATAAACCTGGGCGAGCACAGCCTCAGAGAAAATTGTTGCCATCCCAAAGAATGAACTGAGCCACATCCAGAAAATCGCTCCTGGTCCTCCAGCTGCAATAGCAGTCGCAACGCCGGCTAAATTTCCGGTGCCGACTTGAGCTGATATTGAAGTGGCTAAGGCCTTGAACGAATTAATCCCTTCCCCATCATCTTTCTTAAATAAAGGAGCAAACGTTTGTTTAAATCCTTCTTTCAGAAAGCGAATTTGAATAAACCCCAAATTGAACGTCAACCAGACTCCTGTACCAAGCAAGAAGATCAGCATAACAGGCCCCCATAGCACACTGTTAATACTCTCAAACAAAGATGTCATTGCTTCCACAGTTCACGTCCCTTTCTCTAGTTCTTGATTTCGTATCCCACATCTATGGGAAACTTCTCTTTAATCCAATAACGTATTAAAAGTTCATCTTAAAAGTATCGCATACTCATATGTATAGATTCAAGAGAATTTGTCACACTGGAAGAAAATAAAAAAAGGAGCAACTCAAGGGTTGAGTTGCTCCTTATAGGAGAATGACACAATATTTTAATAGAAGAATGGGAAGAAGAAGCGACGAACTCCAAAGAACGGGTAATAGTAACGACGGAATCTTCTAAAGCGACGAGGATACCCGTAACCGTAGCCATATCCTCCATACCCATATTGACGATCTCCTTCTTCATCTTCACCTACAGGCATAAGCAGATAGACATTTTCGCTATCCATATCGTCAATAATTCCTTCTAATGTCTGACCGTCATTGGTTTCAATGACAACAAAGTAATACATATGCTTCTTGCAGAAATCTTTCTTATCGTGTTCATTCTGATGGCCATTCATCTGTTGGTTCATGCCCATCTGGCCACCTTGTGGCATCATTTGTCCTTGCTGCATCATTCCATTAGGCATTTGAGGCATCTGCGTGAACGGCTGTTGCTGACGAAACATGAAAACACTCCCCTTTTTTTATTTCAGTGTAGTGTATTCATGTTCTGGGTGTTTGTTACAGCAAAGAATCTCACTTCAACCCGGGAATAAAGAAAGCAAGCACGTCCACCTATTAGGCGAGCGTGCTTGCTTTCTTTAACATTCTATTTTGATTTTGGTAAGGTAACTGTAACTGTTGTCCCTTTGCCCTTTTCGCTGTCGAAGGTTAAATCCCCACCTAAGTCGTGGACTAACTTCTTTGTTACAACAATTCCTAGTCCCGTTCCTTTCTCTTTCGTAGTAAAGAAAGGTTCTCCTATTCGCTTAAGAGTTTCCGCGTCAATCCCCTTGCCACTGTCTCGAACCCGTACAAATAAGAGGTCATCCTTCTCTTCTCCTTCTATCGTTAAGGTTCCATAAACAGTCGAGGCTTCTAAGGCATTCTTAATAAGATTGATGAACACTTGCTTTAGCCTTTTCGGCTCAGAAAGAACTTGGAATGTCCCATCGCTATAGGATGTGTTCAGCGTAATGCTCTTCTCCTCAATTTGTTTCTTAAATAGTGAAGTGGTGTAGTCTACAATTTCAGGAAGAGAAGTTCGAACCATTTGCTTTTCTCTTTCCGGCTTCGCGAGCATCATAAATTCATTCACAATATCCTCTATTCGTTCAAGCTCATTAAAGACGATATCGGAGTATTTATTCTGGCGCTGCTCTTCAGATAACATAATTTGAAGGAATCCTTTAATAGAAGTTAACGGATTCTTGATCTCATGGGCAATACCGGCTGCTAAGTGCGCTACAGTTTCAAGTTGTTTCTCTTTCTGTTTCCATTCTTCACGTTCTTTCAACTGTGTAATGTCCTCGTGAACCCCAACAATCATGTCGTGTCGTTCATTGAAGACAGGAAACCCTCTTGTTCGAATCCACTTAATGGTGTCGTCTTTCGTTATAATGCGGAACTCAATTACAGCTCGCCTATACTTCATTTTCCGGAAGCCTTCTAGAACATAATCCACATCGTCCTTATGAATAATAGATAGCCATTCATCTTTCTGAGAGACGCTTTGGTATGGAGTTAGGTTAAAGAATTCATGGTAGGACGGACTGACATATTCAAAGGCTTCAAAGTCTGCATCTGCAATCCAGAATACGTCTTTAATGTTTGAAGCGAGCAAAGAAAAGCGTTCTTCAGCATCTTCGAGCGCTTCTACGTAAGATTGGACAGCTGTCACATCCTGGACGAACACCGTCATCCCTTCTTCATTTGGGTAGGCCGAAACATCAACAATTTTTCTTAATTGGTGTAGGTAATCTCGGAATTTCACGACTTTCTGTTCACTCATCGCCTCGCTGAGATGAATGTAGTAAGCGTAATAATTTTGAGCAGAGTAAATTTTCCACAATTGTTGAGAATAAAGATGCGAAATTGAGCATTCGAAAATACGCTCAAATGCTGCGTTCACATACACGAGCTCCCAATCCTTATTAATGATAGCTAACCCGTAAGGAATGTTTTCCAATACATCTGAGAATCTAGGGAAAATATGAGAAATATCATTTTTTTCGGTTTTGGAGGTTTTAAACGTTTGTAGGTTGGGTATCAGATTGTGTATGTCTAATTGGAATGTCTTCTCTTCCGGCAGGAAATCAGCCATTTCAAGTTGCTGGTTGGAAGAACCAATCCATTTCGTATGCACATCCTCTGTTGATAACACTTCAAATAAACAGGCAACGAATCGACTTGAAAGATACACCAGATGGCATTTCGCCCAAGCAAGCGATTGATCTCTCCGCACAATTCGTAACCTTAGCTCCCTTGGCTCCCCTGCTCGTACTTGTGTGAGGGCATCGTTCAAGGTCAGACGGTCTTTCTTATGTAGGAAAGTAAGCCAATCCGGTAAACTCATTTCCCACTCATTTTCTTCTATCACGTTCCTCATTGGCACATTCATATAGACACGATCACTTCCAATATTCAGAACGCTTAGACATAACCCTGCAACGTTAGAAAGCTCAAAGAAGTCATCGACAGAAACGAGTGATTGAATTTTTTCTAAGGGCATCACATATATAACCTCTTTCCTGCTATTGATGAATCGACCTACTCTGTCTGCTTTCCGCTCTGTACTTCTATTCTATACGATTTCTAACAACATTTGTATTTAATTGCTAAATTTTCTGACTTAACGACAAAATTTTACGCAATTTTCAACAGTTCTATGTCAAAATGGTACTGATTTCATTTAATTTAAGGAACCATGTAGAAATGTTCCGCTCCTACATAAGTTATTCTTGTGTAGATTCTGAAGGAGGCCATACGAATGATCCACCCACTCTCAACAACAAAAGCACCAGCAGCAATTGGACCTTATTCTCAAGCAACAGATGTAGGTTCTCTCGTATTTATTTCAGGGCAGATTCCCTTAGACCCGGAAACAATGACGATTGTCTCTAACGACGTTGTAGAACAAACGAAACAGGTCATGGAGAATCTTAGCGCCATCTTGCAAGAAGCCAATTTAACCTTTCAGCACGTCGCCAAAATGACCATCTACTTAGACTCTATGGATGATTTCCAAACCGTCAATGAAGTTTATGCTAGTTACCTATCCGAACCCTACCCAGCTCGAGCTGCGATTGAAATTAGTAGACTTCCAAAGGATGCAAAGGTAGAGATTGAAGCCATTGCGGTGAAAGAATAGAGCGTAACAGCGTGCAACCCTCCTATACTACAGAAAAGAGCGTAGAATCTAGCTAGATTCTACGCTCTACTATTAATCCTCATCGTTTACATCCATACTCTCTGGGATTGGCTCATTTAAGTACTCTTGTATCATTTGCCGGTACTTGTCCATCTGTTCGAAATAGGAAGTAAACTGGTTGCTATTGATTAAATATCGTTGACCATCATGGATGGTTCTGATCTTGTTCCGAAGGATGAGCGACTGAATATAAGTAACAGGCAACTCGAGATATTCAGCCGTCTCTTCTATTGTTCTGTACATGATGCATTCACCTGCTTCAATGGAGTTCGTTCTCCTAGTGTACCATGTTCATACTATTTCGTGTTTGAATCCATGTGGGGGAAACCTAAGTCTGTATCCACCTTTCCAGTAAATGATGATAACGGATAGGTATTCCCGCTTAACCAAGATTCAAAATCTAACTCATAAGGTTCTTTATTCTCCCCAATGGCAAACCATGCGGTTAACTTCTTTGGAAAGTATAGAGAAGTATGTATGGTCCCCGCCCAGTTGCGATATTGCTTCGAGAAAACCCCTTGGTCTTCATCATTCAACAAGCGAAAGGCATCTGCAGCATTTGTAAGCTGTGGACGAGCTTCTTTCATTCGTCCTAGACGTCGGTAGGAATCGTCCAAATAATTCCGATTCTCTCCCTGCATGCGTTCAAAATGGTTGGTGCATGCTCCATCTTGTCGAACTTCAACGCCTCTAGGTGACGTTTCGATGATGTACGTCTCTCCACTCGAATCAAACACAATGTAGCTGAAAGAATGACGATGAGGGATTTCCTTTAACATGCTGACCGCTTCATCTACATTGGCGCAACTTTCTAATACGAGTCTTCCAATCATGCAGCAGATGAATCCGATGCCTGGCTTCTTCCGATGCATAAAGTTGTATCCGATTGCCAAACCTTTCTCGTTCATTCCATCCATACGACCAGTCACCCTTTGGGAAGGTCCCATAATGGCATACCCTTGATCTGTTGGCTGATAAAGAACAAATCGCCCTTCGTAAGTTTTCGGATGGTAATCATAATTTCGCACTAAATAATCCTCACCGGTTAGAATGGAGCAGCCAGATTTCACGTAATCGAGCCGGTAACCACCAAATTCCATTAACACCCGTTCCATTGACCAGCCGAGCGCATCTCGTAACCCGATTAGTTCATCCCATACACCAGGTGCAAATCGAGTAATTGCTTCTTGAACTTCCCTTTCCTCTACCGAGAAACGAGGCTTTCTTAATTTCCATTGCTTCTCTCGATTCTGAACAAGGAGTGAATCTCGCATCTCTACTCCTTGTGCATATCCAAAGTCATAATGTGATCCTCTAAATTGAACAATCTTACTATATACCTCTTTCATCTTAACCCCTCTTTTATCCAGAAACTTACTTACAAGCATATCTGAAAATGGGGAGGAAAGAAAAGGGAGAGGTCTAATAAGCCTCTCTTACTTGTTCTACTCTAGCTTCAATTTCACTTGCCGCCTCTTGCATCGACATGCTTTCCATTCCGTATAGTTGTTGGAGCTTTCGATAATGTTGAAGTATTTTCTCGAGAAAAGCTAGATTCTCCTCCAAATGACGCCCGAAATTATGAGGATGCCACCATAAATGGTAGACCTCTCCCTCTTTAGCTGCCTTTGTCATCGCTTTCGTAATCCGCTTGAGTCTCATCCCCTCAAGCAACTTAAGATTAGAAACATAGGGGCGTAAGAAACGGCTTGATGGCAAATTAATCAGCTCGTTGTGACGATATTGAGGGAGTGGATAGGTGTGAGATCCAGTTATATTCACATACGCATCGATTAGTCGAAGAACTCTACTCCTAACTGAACGATAATCAGAGAATGAACTAGGCTCATAGATGGACGACTCTTCGTTCCCTCTATATGAAGTCAATCCCAGTTCTCGGCATACGTTTAAATACTTCTCATTGGTTTGGTTACGCGGAAACAAGATGGTTGTAAGTGGTGCACAGCCTTGAAGCTTTCGTGCATGAAGGGCTTTTGAAGCAAGGAGATCCTGTCTAAAGTTATCTTCCGTTTGTCCTTCTTCTAGGCAGTAATAGTGAGAGAACGTATGAGTGGCCACTTCTTGATGTGGCGTTTCGGCTATAGCTTCAACAAGGTCAGGAGCAAAGTAACAACCATGTTGTTCATCAAGCTTGGCTTCTTGGCAATGTTCATAGGCGGAATAGTGAGGAGTTTCATAAGAAGGAAGATGTTCAGGGAAAAGGGTGTACAATTCTTCTCTGCCAGAAGCAAGCAACATTCCTACAATCCCCCACGTTGCATGGATTTCATAGTCTTGAAACAACTCTAACATAGCCGGTATCGCTTCCCATGTCCCAGTTAAGTTCCCCTCATATTGTTCAATAGAAAATACGTCATGTAACCCCCAATATAATTCAAAGTCTAACGATAAGATAAGCTTTCCACTTCCCATCATATCCCCTCCCCTTCTTTACACATGAACTCCTATCTTGAAGATGTGTTTCAACTCGCCACATCACCCTACGAAATATCGTTCGATTTACTACTTTTCAACCAACCGTTTACGCGCTTCCACTAGGAATCTTCCTTTCACCGAGCGAGGTACATAACCTGAATATTCGTGTACCACTTTCCCACCGAATCCAAGTTTAAAATTCCTTATCCCTTCATCATTCGTTAGTCCTCCGTGGTCAAAGGTGTGATACCCTTTCTCTTTAAACCATGTCATGTCGCACCATTTTAAATATCGATGTGCAGAACCAATACGACGCTTTTCATCTGTATTGTCTGCCATCCGGAAGAGTGTTGAGATATAAAGCGCCATAGCACGACCTTCATGGCTAATATACGCTCGATAGGCCATAATCTCTTCCTCTTCATCCACCATTTTCGTCAGTACCAATTTGTTTCTATCTCTTAATTTCTTTAAAGTAAGAAGGTTAAACGAACGGATGAGATAAGAACCTTTATTTCTTGCAAAGGTGTTGTAATAATCTCTGAACTCATAAATTTGCGTATCTGTTGGTCTTTCAATCGTAATAGGAGTGAACGTATACCTTTTTTCAGCCATTCGAATTTGGCGGCGAGTTGTCCGACTCATATCTGAGAAGATTTTCTCTCGATCTTGGGTTAAGTCTAAATGCAGGGTTTCAATTGTATGACAACCCTCAATTGGAGCAACTGCCTGCGTAACCCCTACAAGATCCCCACCTTCTACACCACCAATCTTACTAGGGTCTGGGAAATATACTTGCTTCATATTGATACCAAGCAACTTTCTTTCAATTGTAAACATCGCTCACCCTCCTAATGGATTGTTTATCGTCTGTTTTGAAACCGATACCGAACAAATCTTGGTCACCTTATCTTCACGAATGGGGACAAATCCAAGCTCGTATAGCCATGCTTCTTTAGTGCTGGTATAAATATAACGACTGCAATCAGGAAATCGAGCTCTAATCTCATTCACTATACTTTCATCTAGATGCCCACAATTCGTCATCACAACATGAGGGGCTTCTTCGTGCTGGAAGGCATTCTCCGTAACCCAGAACCAGTTTCCTCCCTTATGAAAGCCGTACTCTCTTTTATACAGTCGCTCAACCCACCCACTTGTATCTTGATGCGTTTCTTTCAAGGTGAATACATCCTTTAAATCAATCGGTTGAAACGTAGGTCTGTAGGAGCGGTTGTTAGAAGAATAATCGTGGTGTAAGGAGCGAGAGCTTTGCTGGAAGAGCTGTCTTCTCACCCACTGAATGCGACTTTTTAAGGAAGAGCCTCTCCATCTTTGTATGGCGTTCTTCCACTTTCCCATCGTATTCCGTCTAAATTTGACAATCGACTCTGATTTCTTCAAGGTATGAACGAACTTCTGCCTCCCTTTCATCCACATATAGAGAACTTGTGCGCGTAGTCCTTTACCAGGGAATACAACTCGATGAACATAGTCCTCTTCTGTATTCCAATCGTATTTGTAAGATTCGTATCCAATTGTAAAGTCGAAGAGCTGGTCTTCAGACTGCGACCATTGTTCGATTACATAGTTCATTAGGATACGACCTGGACTAAACACCCGAAAATCGTCGTCGTGAGCTAAGTTGTACAATAACCTTCTGCCTCCACGCCGAAGTTCATATACATAAGCAATCATCTCTCCTTCCACGCACAATGCGTGAACGATGTTAGCAGAGGGATGGTGTTGAATTTGTTCTGTAAAGAAATCCACAGATGGCGACGTTGTAAATCCACTTCCATCTATTTTCTTCCTCCAACGTTTTCTGTGCAGTTCAAACACACGAGACAAGTTTCTCTGGTCTAGAACCTGATAAGTAAGATTCCCAAGTTTTCTTAGTCGTTTTTCTTTCCGATCTACTCCATGCTTCTTCCTCTTTTTCTTCATATAAGTGGGGAGTGTAATCTGCTCTCTTCGTACCATTGGACTAACCACATTACTTGAGTAGACAGGATGTTTCCTTTCGTGCAGTTGTTTCTTTATACAAGTATCTGTTTGACCACTTTCTAATAGTCCATGTAAATCGAACACAACACCACGCTGCTTCTTCCCATAATGAAGAAGATAGGCAATACACTCTTCCTTGTAAGCCGGGTCAGCAATTATGTCTGCGTAATTATTCTGGGGATACCCTATAAAGCGTATAACCCCCTTTTGTCTCATTAAAGGGAAGAACGCTACGATTTCATTCTCGCGTTCGATAGCCATTATCATAAGTGTTGCTCCTTGATTGAAATGCTTCCACCAAGATGTAATCCACGACCACTCGATGAAAGGGTTCGTTTCATCTGTCCTTTGTACAAGCCGTTCCCAATCATTTCTATAGGAGTGCCACTTATCTTCTGTATGAATTTGAGTAATTCTCATGGTGCACCCCTTCCCTTCGAACAGAAGCTTGCTCGTTTATGCGACACACTGTTTCATAGACTCGTTCCGTCTCTTTTACCATCCGCTCAAATGTGAAGGACGCTTCATATTTCTGTCGTGACAGCTCTCCCATGTTCGTTCGTAACGAAGCACTGTGCAATAATTTCTCGATGGCTACTATGAAGGTTTGTTGGTCTTCATTGGGAATAAGGAATCCATTTTCCTCATGTGTCACCAATTCGAGGACCCCTCCTACTGAGGAAGCTACGATGGGAAGCGATGCCCGCATCGCCTCAATAATACTTAGCGGCAGTCCTTCATAATTGGATAGAAGGATAAATATGTCGCTCCGCCCCAACCATTCCTCAACGTTGTTGCAATTTCCAAGAAAGTGGACCTTGCCCTCTAATCCAAGCCTTGTGACTTCTTGTTGAACATTGCTCATAAGCGGCCCATCCCCAATAAGCCACAGTTCCCAATTCATGTCACGTAGCTGAGCCAATCCTTGTAGAACAGCAAGATGATCTTTAGGCGGCGCAAAGCGAGCGACCATCGTCAGATGAACCGTATCGTCATTTTGTCGATTGAATTCTTCACAATCTTTTACTCCATTTTGAATGACCGACAACTTGAGTGGAGAAAGTACCTTATGCTTGAGTGCGAGCTTAGCATCGTAATGGGAAACAGATATAACGGCATCTCCAAATTTCCCAGCTACCTTCTCCACATTTGAAAAGAGGTAACGCTTCATCGCAGGGACACCCTCAGTAAATGCCCAGCCATGCGCAGTAAAGACAGATGGGATACGAAGTCGCTTCGCTATAATGCGCCCAATTATACCGGCCTTGGACGAATGGATGGCGATTAGGTCTGGCTGTAAATGGTTAAATAGACGATAGATTTCAATGTACGCTTTAAAGTCCTGTAATGGATGGATGTCCCGTTTTAAGCTTGAGACAGCATAATGTTGAATGCCCTTCTCTACACATTCTGGATAAGCTAACTCTCCTTCACCAGAGACCAATATGACTTCATGTCCTCGCTTTAGAAGCTCTAAACTTAAGTCTTTCACATGAATTTGAGCCCCACCTGGTTCATCCATCCTTGTGATAAATTGAACGATTCTCATGTCCTTCCTCCTTTCTTTCTACTAAAGCCGGACACCAAGCTAAACCAAGCATTAACCACAAATGACGCCAGTGTAGTGTATCTACGAAGAAGCTATTAAATAGAAGACCAACCAAGGAAGCGAAGACAATGACATACCACCCTCTATGAGGAGATGAGGCTTTTTGAATCTGGACGTAGCAATATCCTATAGAAAGTAGAAAGAATACGAGAAAGGAAATAAATCCGATGACACCGTTCTCGGTAATAAGTCGAGCGTATAAGCTGTGGGTAGACAAATCGAAATTAACTTCTGACTGCCCCGGCCCCATGCCTAAAGGATTTTGTAGCCCTGAACTTAGGGCAACTTGTTGGGTAGCGAACCGGTCCTCATCGTATCTTTGTATACTCATCCGTTGTTGGAGCAACGTAGCAATTGCAGGCGTTCGGGATAATAGATAAAGAGAAGGAACAGCGATACACGTACTCATTACGACTGTCCCAATTCGGTTCTTCATTGGCACCGTACTTGTAAATAGGAAATAAACCACACCGCTTAAAGCAAAGTTGCCCCAAGCTGCTCGCGAGAAACTAAGTAAAATCCCGAGTGCTAAGCACAAGAACAAGGTATAAGCTCCCCATTTCACACGTCCTTCTCCTCTGTCTGCTTTATATAGACAATAAAGTGCTGCCGGAACAAGATAAGGACCGAACACATTAGGGTCTTTGAACAACCCCTTAACACGCCCATATTGCAGAAACCACTCATGAGAAGGGATAAAGTGAAAATAGGCAAGCGTCCCTACAACGACTGAAAGGCAAGCTACAAGGGTATAAGCTTCTCCAATGGTTTGGATAAGCTTGATACGATAACGAGTGGCTAGCGATGCGATACACAACCAAGAAAAGATCAAATAGAGCGTAATGAGAAAATAGAAAATGGCACCATTATAATCCGTAGAATAGTAGGCAGAAACGATGTTACTTAAAGAGAAAATGAACATAAGCACAATTGGGACACCTAGTGCTTTCGTATATACAAACGATGAGGTGATCCAACCGAACAGAATAAGTAAACACATGAGCACGTCATAAGGTGATGGTTCAATAAACACAACAAAACTTAAGGCCATACACACATAGACGAATGGAAGCAACGAGGGACGGATACTATGATTCAACGAATGAGTGAGATTGATCATAGATTACGCCTCCTTCAAGACTTCTATTTCGCTTCAGCCACCGCTTCATTGCCAGGTAACTGCAGCACCCTTGCAAGACTATTCCTAAGGACGCTAGAAGGCTCATGCAAAGAAGAGCATTAAGCGGTTCTTTCATAATGGTGTAAGCTACCACAAGTGAAACAGCGATACAGAACGTATGAACCACCTCACCAACGATGAGGAGTGTTTGTTCTTCAAGAACATAGAAGTTACCAAGTATCGGTTTAATGGCCATCCTGAAAAATGTGAGAATGGCTAACACTCTTAAGAATCCACCCGCCTCACCCCAAGCCTCATCGAACAAAAGAGAAATGATTGCTGGACCAAAGATTACAATTAGAAACGTAATCGCTCCTCCAAGTAGAATCATCTTCTGTAACGTTTTAAAGAACAAAGTTGGGATGGATAAGGGATACTCCTTCATATGAATGGCTAACTCAGATAGATATACTTGAGACACCGAGAAGGCAATCAGTCCTTCTGGAATATTTAATAATTTCTGAGCAATCAAATAGACTCCCGCTACTTCCACTCCAAACACCGCAGCCAAGAAAAAAGTTGGAATTTGACCACTCAAGCTATTCATGAGAGATGGCCATGTGACCATAAGGGGAAATTTCCGAAAACGAATCATCACTTTCCACATTCCTGACAGAGACATACTGAACTGAGTTCTGATCCCCTTACCAAAGAGTCGTCTCCAAAACGTGAAGCACCCCATTACTCTTCCAATCACTTCACCAACTAACAACCCTATATATCCGACTCCAATAAAGCCTAGACCAATCTGAGAAACCATTTGTCCTGTGTTCATGTTGACCTTTGAGCGAGACATGGATGCGTAGCCTTCTTCTCGAACGGCCCAAGAGTTAAACACTTGGTACCATCCAAGAAAGAGAACGCTCATCCCTAGCAACCACACCCATTCATCCAACTGAGGAGACTGGAACCACGTACCTATAGGAAGAAGCGTCCCCATAAGTACTGTTATCATCGCGACACATACAACACTTAGTAATGAAAGAAGGAAAACATGAAAGGCCTCTTGTCGATCGGTCGGAATAGGAATGGCCTGATCGTACTCAAGTGAAGCAATAACAGATACAGAATAGACAAGCGATAAATAAACGGATAAAACCCCAAATTCTTCAGGCGTATAAAGCATCGTAAGCAAAGGGGTTGTGAGGACAATGAAAAGATTGGATACAGTAGTTCCCGCCATTAAAATGGATACACCTTTGACAAATTTGTTTCTTTTAAAGAATTCAGATAGGAAATGAACGGTTCACACCTCCCTTTTCGTTCTTAATAAAGAACAAAAAGATACACCATAGTCACAATACCTTTAGATGACTTCGCCTAGATAGTGAGAATGAACGATTTGTTACGTGAGGAGGAACGATACTGAAATCCACTCCTTTAGCAACACTCACTGCGTTCTTTTGCAGATAGTCGACATACGTTTTGGAGTAGTGTTTCTCTACATATTCATATGCTTCTTTCAACTTAAACGACCTGTTTGCAACGTTGTGAGCGTCTGAGGATAGAAAGTGAGCGTAGTGTTGCTTAAGCATAAGATGACTGTATTTCTGGCATTCTCTTCCGTACTCTCCAATCACGCTACCTGCTGTTAACTGGGTAAGTGCCCCCCTTGAAATTAAGTCCGCTAATCGGCCGGGATGCTTTCTAATCTCGTGGTTCCGCTCGGGATGAGCAATAATAGGGATATGATTTAACAGCTGCATTTCATAGAACAGTTCCTCTGTGTAGTGAGGGATATGAGAATCAGGTAGCTCAACGAGTATATATCGACGCCTATTAAGAGAGACAAGTTGATTGTTCGTTAAATCTTCAATGAGGTTAGGGTAAAGATGTACTTCCATACCAGGGAGCACCTTCAGTGGAATACGTTTGGATTGGAACATCTTATTAATTAGACCCACCCGCTGCTCGATATGTTCTGGCTTACACAGATAGTTGCCATTCCGGTGATGCGGCGTAGCAATTACATGAGTCACCCCATTTTTCACTGCATGTAGCCCCATCTCTAGCGTTTGCCTAACGTCTTTGGCTCCATCATCGAGCTTAGGAAGGATGTGTGAATGAATTTCAATCATCTTCTCTCCCCCTTTAGTAGTAATAATGGGCGTTTGTTTCTTTCACCCCTCTATTTAACACAACACCGAAGATAGTTGCCTTTACTTTATTTAAGCGTTGCAAGCTCTTTGATACTTGTTCTGTATTTGTCTTTTGTGCATTTACTACAAATACACATCCGTCTACTCTTGTTGATAATGCAACGGCATCAGCTACAACTAGTGGTGGAGTATCGATAATGACAAGGTCGAAATGTTCTTTCAGTTCTGCTAACATCGTATTGATCTTATCCGATGAAAGCACTTCTGCCGGGTTCTTAGGCATAGGCCCTTTCGCAACGTAGGATAAGTGTGGAATATCTGTTCTACTGACAACTTCATCAATTGAAGCGTAACCCTCTAAATAATTGGTCGCCCCTTTGCGAACGGGATTATTGAATAGATGATTGCCGACCCCTTTACGTAAATCAAGGTCTACAAACACCGTATTGACATGGTCCATAGCCATGCTATAGGCAATATTAGCTGCTGTTATAGACTTTCCTTCGCTCGAATGAGTGCTTGTGAACAAGACCGTCTTTGCCGACTTCTGGTTAAGTGTATATTGGAGATTTGTTCGAATGGAGCGGTAGGCTTCTGTGATTGGAGAATAGGTGCCGAGTCTTGGCAGCAACTTAAAGTAACGGTCATTCTGCATCAAATCTTCTTTCTTCTGATTCCATTCATCAGAGATAATAGGTACAACCCCTAGTGAAGATAAACGGAACACCTTCTCCACCTTCTCTTCAGAATCCGCCCTCGTGAAAATGACTTCTTTAAGAAAAACGAGCAGAAGTGCTAGAAACAAGCCAAGCAACAGAGACAAAATGGTGTTCATAAGTAAATTTGGCTTTATCGGAGTTTCATGGGCATCAGGATTTGAGCGGGTTAGAATTTGAACGTTATTTAAGTTCATCAATGATTCAACCTCTTGTTGGAACGTATCCAACGTCACATTCACAAGCTCCGAAGCCGCTTCTTTAGATGGGCCAACCGCCTGAACGGTTATAATCTGAGACTCTGCATTTGTACCAATCGTAAATCGTTGAACCAACTCTTCCATCTCTAAATCAGACCCGTATTGGGCTTTTACTTTGTCCATGATTCTAGGGCTGATGAGGATACTCTTATAGGTCTCGATTAACCGTAAGTTCGTTTCAATCTCAGAACTTGAAATTTCATCCTCATCACTCTTTACGGATGTAAAGTTCACAAGTAGAGCCCCTTCTCCTTCATACGTTCGGGGCAATAGAAGACTAATCGCGATGCCGATGATTACAACAAGTAAGGTGACGACGCTAAGCAAGACAACCCTTCTGCGGATCACCTGATAGACTTCTTTTAATCCAAAAGCTTGGCCCACTGCATCACAACCTTTTCAAATTTCTCTTTACTAGTAAGACCCCTTTGAAGAAATCACCAACTTAATCGTCTTCCAAATAATTGACAGATCTAATAATAAACAACACCGCTCCACATAATGTAAATCGTAATTAATCTTCTCACCATGAGTCATGTCTGAACGTCCATGTACTTGAGCAAACCCAGTTAGACCAGGTTTTACATCTAACCTTCTGCTTTGCTCTTCGTTATACAGGTCAGTAATAGCCGGAATTTCAGGCCGTGGGCCAATCAAGCTCATGTCTCCCCTAATCACGTTAACCAATTGCGGAATTTCATCTAAACTTGTTTTCCTCAAGAACATCCCGAGCTTGGTCACGTGCTTCCCTGGAGAAGATTTGAACACGAATTGATTCGGCACTCCAGTTCCCCAATCATATTGATGTTCGTCTTCAAAGTTATGTTGTCTCATCGTTCGAAATTTCCAAATTGTGAAAGGTTCGCCGTTCATGCCAGTCCTCGTCTGTTTAAAGACAATCGGCATTCCGTCCATCCACAAGATTAAAAGGCTGATTAAAATAAGTAATGGAGACATGAGAATAAGTAAAGCGATGCTACACAGCACATCCGTACACCTTTTAACGAGACTGTAACGGGACTTATCTTCTAGTCTTCTGGCGAAAGAGTCATATCTCTTATTCTGGTCCAACTGGAACCCCTCCTGAATCAGTTGTTAGAATCTCGTATGACGACATCCGACATAATCACAACCTTTATACCGTACACCTCACTCTCAAAAGCCGCCTTTTTGTTCTTTATAGAGAACTTAACGTTATTATATACTACATAAAACAGAAAATTCCAGTGTTTTAACTTTAAAAAGAACAAAAACGTTCTTTTTCAAGCACACCAAAGAGGCACAATAGCTATCCACGTTTATCTCTTCGACAAAAAAGGAATTAGATAGGCAGCTTATGCAATACAAGACAAGGAGGCAACAGAGATGAATGTGAACGTAGCGAAGGACCGTTTAGACCAAACCATTTCACTTGTTCGAGAAGGATATGCTTTCATTCCAAATCGTCTACATAGTCAACACCTTGACGTTTACGAAACGAAACTTCTAGGACAACGTATTGCTCTTATTGGAGGAGAGGAAGGGGCTAATCTCTTCTATGATTCATCAAGAATGAAAAGAAACGGGGCTTTACCGAAACCTGTACTGAAGACGTTATTCGGAGAAGGCGGTGTCCATACGAAAGATGGTGCTGCGCATGCTCACCGCAAACAGCTATTCATGTCTCTCATGACACCAGATGCGTTGCGTCGCTTATCTAATCTAACAACCGCCTACTGGGAAGAGTATGCCATGAAATGGGAGAAACAGCGTAAGGTTGTACTTTACGATGAAAGTAGGGAATTGCTTTGCCAGGTAGCGTGTGATTGGGCTGGCATACCACTAGGAAAGAAAGAAGTGGAGCAACGTACTGAAGATTTATCTAAGATGATTGATGGATTTAGCGCGCTTGGACCTAAGCATATTGAAAGTAGACGTGCAAGGAACCGTTCTGAGAAATGGATTCGTTCTATTATTGAAGATGTACGAGCAAATAAACTTGAAACACGAGAAGGTTCAGCTATCCATGAGATGGCTTTTCATCTTGATGAGAATGGAGATAGGTTGGACACTGAAATCGCAGCTGTTGAACTCCTAAACGTTATTCGTCCCCTTGTTGCAATCTCTAAATTCTTAGCTTTCGGTGCTAAAGCATATGCAGACTATCCTGAAACTCGCGAGAAGACCAAAGAGAGTGATGAATATATTCTGCGTTTCGCCCAAGAAGTCCGACGTTATTACCCGTTCGCACCGTTCTTGGGTGCAAAAGTGAAGCATGATTTTACTTGGCAAGGCTATACATTTAGAGAGAACCAATTAGTCATGATTGACCTATTTGGAACGAATCACGACCCGCGCCTTTGGGAGAATCCAGACCAATTTGACCCTGACCGCTTCAAAGATTGGAAGGGTGGGCTGTTTGATTTGATTCCTCAAGGTGGCGGCGATTATTACGATGGGCACCGTTGTCCAGGAGAATGGCCAACCATCGAAGTATTGAAAGCAAGCTTTGGCTACTTATCAAGAAAGATAGATTACAAAGTTCCAAAGCAAGATCACAGCTATAGCTTAAGTAAAATGCCTGCCCTTCCGAAAAGTGGGATGATCTTAAAGAAAGTCAGAAGAAAATAGCACACTGTGCTTGTATAGGGCTGCAACAAGAATGCTGTAGCCTTTTTTTACCTAAGCACTCTTTTCCCCGTTGCTCTACTAAAGGCTGAACATTATAATAAGTGTAATATTTTCACATAGGAGGGGGATTCTTACGTGCCAATTAACATCCCGAAACACCTTCCCGCCCGCGAACGATTAGAGAAAGAGAACATCTTCCTCATGGAGGATGACCGAGCAAGTACACAGGATATTCGGCCATTAAACATTCTCATCTTAAATTTAATGCCTGAGAAGAAGAAAACAGAGCGCCAATTGCTCCGACTCCTGAGTAATTCACCCTTACAAGTAAACGTAGACTTTATTCACACGGAAACCTACCAGTCTAAGAACATTAGTGAATCTCACCTAAATGAATTCTACAAAACGTTCACTGACATCAAGCATCACCATTACGACGGTATGATTATTACGGGGGCTCCTGTTGAGCGATTACGCTTTGAGGATGTGGATTATTGGGAAGAACTTCAGACCATTATGCAGTGGACGAAAGAACATGTAACGTCTGTGTTGCATATTTGTTGGGGAGCCCAAGCTGCTCTTTATGGTCATTATGGAATTGATAAATACGAGCTCCCCGATAAATTGTCAGGTGTTTATGGACACAGGTTACACGTTCCTACGACTAAGCTTGTAAGAGGACTCGATGATGAATTCCTTGCCCCTCACTCTCGTTACACCGGTGTATCCGCAACATCTATCTTAGAACACGAACAACTAACCCTTCTCGCTTCTTCAGAAGAAGCTGGTGCATTACTTGTTATGTCAAAGGATGAGAAACATGTAATGATTACGGGTCACATTGAGTATGAGGCGACTACATTAGCTGAAGAATACGAACGCGATCAAGCTAAAGGCTTACCTGTTCAACTACCAGAAAACTACTTCCCAAAAGATGATCCATCAATCCCCCCATTGAACCGATGGCGGTCCCAAGCCTATTTGCTGTTCTCTAACTGGTTAAATTACTATGTCTATCAAGAAACTCCTTATCACTGGGATTAATACCCCCATGAAGGTAACAACAGATGCTCATTGAGGTGGCCGAGAACGCTCTTGGTCACCTTATTTCTATGCTCTTTGAAATTCCACTGTCTTATGATCTTGATATCCTGAAAAGTCATGAGTGTTATAATGAACACTACTTCGTCAATGTTCGATAAATAATTAGAAATTTATACATGGGATAGGTATAATTAGGACATCATGACGATTTAAGTAAGGGACAGGAGGTTAAATGTGCTGACAGAATTGTTCTACTTACTAGTATCAACAAGTGGTTGTGTAGTGCTTATGCTTCTGATTCAACAAATTACTCAAAGAAGTATTACCTATCCACTTCATGAACTTGTCCTTTCCCTACTGCTGAGCATCTTGTGTGCTACCGCAATCTCACTCGCTCCTACGCTTAGCCTATTATTTAAAGGAATAGTGGTACCCTACGAAGGCCATATTAGAGCGCTAACCTTCCATATTGCTTTACTTGCATTCATTTGCTTTCTTACATTTACCGCAATGAGCTACCTCGGAAAGAAAAAACTGAACCCATCTTTACAGCCTTTGAATGAAAAGGATGTATCCTTACATCTGTTACTCAGTTCATTCATAAGTCTGTTCATCTTAGGCTACACCTACTTTACGACAGTTAGATTGGAGCAGAATCTAACCATCTCTCAAACGAATTTAATGTCATCATGGCTGTTGCTTATTGGTGCCATCTACGCAGCCACACGGATCTTTCAGCATCTACATCTCGACCAACTTGTAATCAAAAGAGAATTAAATCGTATGAGAGTCCTTGTCTCTTTCGACCTAATCGGATTATCGCTCAGCTCAATCGTTTTCTCATTCATTGCAGGCTTACTCCAACATAATAGTCTATTTATGGATTATTCCAAGTGGACAAGTGTCTTATTATTATTTGTGATTACGCTCAGTTATCTCGAAGACCAATTCTCCTACCAACACCAACAGCTACGTACGAAACACCATGAACTGCAAATAAATGAACAGGAGTATCGTTCACTCTTCCAGAACAACCCAGACGCAATCTTCGTACTCGACATGAAGGGGCGCTTTAAATCGTTCAACCATTCAGTGCTTGAATTAACGCAATATGCCAAGGATGAAATGCTTCATTTGAACATCCCTGATTTAATTGTTCCTGCTGAAACAAGGCGCGTGTTAAATTATTATGATCAAGTCTGTCACGGCATGGAGGTTCATTTCGAGACGACATTCCAAACGAAGTACGGAAGAGAAGTATACATCGATATAACAGCCTTCCCTATTCACGTAAATAGTACGATTACAGGTGTATATGCGATTGTTCAAGACATTACAAAGGAGAAAGAGTCTCAACAAAAGATTGAATACATGGCTTATCACGATGAACTGACCGGGCTAATGAATCGTAGAGGGATTCGTCAACGCATGGAGCAGCATATCCGTCTAGGCCAACCTCATATGGCCTTTATCCTTTTAGATATTGATTTATTCAAAGATATTAACGACCACTTGGGGCACACATATGGGGATCAACTGCTACAATTTGTGGGCGCACGATTAAAGAAAATATTAAAGGAATCCGCATCCATTGCACGAATTGGTGGAGATGAATTTCTACTATGCATCCCCTATCAGTCAGATTCCTCAGAAATATTCCGATTAACCGATGAAATTCAGTGCGAAATGTCTAAGCCATTCCAGCTCGGGCAACACGAAAAGGCGATTACAACAAGTATGGGAATCTCATTCTATCCATCCGATGGACAACACTTTGATACGCTGATTAAACATGCAGATATGGCCATGTACGAAGTAAAATATGATGGTCGGAATCACTACCTTCCTTACTCCCCTGCTATGGAGAAGCGTAGCGTTGAGAAAATTGTATTGTTAGAAGAGTTGCAACGTGCCATTGACCAACAGGAGCTATTCTTACACTACCATCCGAAGTACAAGCTTTCGACGAACAAAGTAGAAGGTGTAGAAGTACTTGTTCGGTGGGAGCACCCCATAAAGGGGACAATAAGCCCTGCTGAATTTATCCCTCTTGCAGAACAATCCAATGTCATTCATCCACTCGGAGATTGGATCATGACAGAAGCTTGCCGTCAATTCAGCGAATGGCAGTGTACGAACGACTTAGACTTTCATCTGTCGATTAATATCTCCCCTAAGCAATTCTTGCATCCAGAGTTTGCACAACGAGTGAAGAAGATTGTAAGTGATGCCAACCTTCAGCCAAAATCCATTGATTTAGAAATCACAGAAACGCTCGCAATGGAAAACACCGTACGCACAATGGATATTATGGCGGAATTGAAAGCTTATGGGTTTCAAGTTACAATGGATGACTTCGGTACAGGATACACCTCTTTAAGCTATTTATCTAAATTTGAATTTGACCGCATTAAGATTGACCGCTCTTTCATCAAGGACCTTCCGGAGAACAGCGACCATATCGCCATCGTTCAGTCGCTCATTTCCGTTGCCAAGCACCTCGGAATCCAAATTACAGCAGAAGGCATTGAGACGGATGAACAATTATCCTTTCTAACCAAATGGGGTTGTGATGAAGGCCAAGGGTATTACTACACGACACCTGTTGGAGCAGAAGAGTTCATGAAACACTATTACAACAATTTACAAACTACCTAGATTCGTAAAGAGAGCCCTTCGATGTGAAGGGCTCTCTATTTTGTTGACTGTTTCGATTATCTTCAGCAACTGAACCTTCTGATTCTTGATCTTTGGCTTCACTGGCCCACACATATTTCTAAATGTCACGTCCTATTCACCTTTAACAAACTTCATTATCAGGATGCTAGTCACGGTCTTATAAAGCCTCTTCAAATTTGAATAAACTTGATAATATTGAATTATTATCCACAAGATACTAGAAGCATCACTATGATTTTAAAAAATATCATGTTTTTTTCACAACTTTGGATAGGAGAATATCCCTTACAGGACAGGCTTCAAATAGACCCACCCATGACAAGTGTCATATATCCGTACTGACGTTTATGCCTTATAAGATAAACGTCATTCGGCTACCATATAGCATAGAGAAATGAGTCTGACTGGACAAAAGGAGAAAATGATGGATAAACAAAAACAACGCGAGTTAAAGAAAAGTGTAGCACCCTATGCAAAGCCAGAAACACGATCTGGAGTCGTTCAACTCATCAATACGTTATTGCCATTCCTCATTCTATGGGGGATTTCCTATTGGACATTATCGATTTCCCCATGGATTGCCATTCCAGTAGCGATGTTGGCCGGTGGATTTGTCATACGCATCTTCATTATCTTTCATGACTGTACCCACCAATCCTTCATGAAAGGAAAGCAAGCCAATCGAATTGTTGGGAACATTACCGGCATTCTCACGTTATTCCCATTTGAGAAGTGGAAACGCGACCACGCCATCCACCATGCTACAAGCGGAAATCTAGATAAACGAGGCACAGGTGACATCTGGGTTATGACAGTAGAAGAGTATATGGAAGCTTCCTTCTGGCAGCGCCTTATTTATCGTCTCTATCGTAATCCGATCGTCATGTTCGGATTAGGGCCTCTATACCTCTTTCTTATATCCAATCGATTTAATCGGAAGGATGCTCCTAAGAAAGAGCGCTTGAATACGCACATGACGACCGTAATTGCAGTCGTTATGTACAGTCTCGTCATTTGGGCAATTGGATGGGAAGCATTCTTAATCATTCAACTCCCGATTCTTTACGTATCAGGCGTATTAGGTATTTGGCTCTTCTACGTTCAGCACCAATTTGAGGATTCTTATTATGAAGATGAGAGTGAATGGGATTTTGTAAAGGCTGCTGTAGATGGTAGCTCTTATTACAAGCTTCCGAAATGGCTTGAATGGGTATCAGGAAGCATCGGCTATCACCATGTGCACCATTTAAGCCCAAGAGTTCCTAACTATAAGCTTGAGGAAGCTCACAATTCAACACCACCTTTACAAAAGGCAACAACCATTACGCTACTCACGAGCTTAGAATCTATTCGGTTCAGACTCTATGACACGGACCATAAAGTCTTTGTAACATTCAAAGAAGCAAAAGAACGAATTAAGCAGCAACAAAAAGAACGCGCCTTACGTAAAAGTCCATCGTTGCAAGAATAAGAAGAGAGCCATCCCTCCGCGGGAATGGCTCTTTCTTTGATAGAAGGTTACGATAGAATCGTGACAGCGCATACGTTATGAGATATTCTGTAAGCAAGCGCACATCCTAGGAGGTCGACATGCAAAAACATTGGTATCACATCATCCCAAAAAATACAGGATTTAGCTCTTATGTATGGATTATCTTCTGTCTACTGCCCTTTTTCTTCATCTTTCGGTCCTCTTCTTTAACGGAAATCAGTTTCGGTATCGTTATGATTGGACTATTCGTTCTCTTCTATCGGCTATCCTTTACCATAAAGGGCTGGTTGATGTACGTACTTGCCAGTATGGAAATGATCATTAATCTTGCGATGACCCTCTTATTCGGTTACGTGTATTTTGCCCTATTCCTCGCTTTCTTCATTGGGAATGTAAGAAATTTAAGTGGGTTTTTAACGCTTTATATTGTCCATCTAACATCAACGCTTGCCGCCATAACTCCCGTCTTCATCATCGAAATTGAATCGCTCTTCCCACAGTTGCCCTTCATCTTTATAACTGTGATTGGCGTCATCCTTCTACCGTTCACGATTCGTTACCGAAACAAAGAGCAACAGCTGGAAGGACAGCTTGAAGATGCGAATGAGCGAATCTCTCAGCTTATGATTATTGAAGAACGAGAGCGCATAGCAAGAGACTTACACGACACACTTGGTCAGAAACTTTCTATGATTGGGCTTAAGAGTGACCTAGCAGGAAAGCTAGTTGAAGTAAAGCCTCAACAAGCAGCTAAAGAGTTACAGGATATCCGCCAAACGGCTCGAACCGCCTTGAAAGAAGTACGAGAAATGGTGTCTGATATGCGTGGCGCGAAACTAACTGATGAGTTAATACGGGTACAGCAGATTATAGAAGCGGCAGAAATGGAATTTAAAGTAGAAGGCACCCCTTCTCTTTCAAACACCCCACTGCTCGTTGAGAATGTACTTAGCATGTGTTTGAAAGAGGCCGCTACAAATGTAGTGAAACACAGTGAAGCGACCCTATGCCAAGTCACCATTCAACAGACAGAGACAGAAGTCGTCGTTTCTGTACAAGACAATGGAGTTGGCTTACGAAGCCAAGTTGAGTCATTAGTGAGTAGTGGTATTCAAGGCATGCGCGAACGATTAGAGTTTGTAAACGGCAGTCTGGAATTGCTTTCAAATGAAGGCACCACATTAAGAATTCATGTTCCAACGAACGTTCATCAATCAGATAAGGAGGAATCTTCATGATTCGAATTGTATTAGCGGAAGACCAACGCATGTTGTTAGGAGCACTTGGCTCACTTCTTGACTTAGAAGAGGGGATGGAAGTGGTTGGTCAGGCAACGAACGGAGAAGAAGCCATTGAGCTTGTACAAACGCATAAGCCGGATGTATGCATCATGGATATAGAAATGCCTATGAAAAGCGGACTAGACGCAGCAGAAGAGTTACAGCATGAAGCGTGCAAGCTAATCATTTTGACCACTTTCGCGAGAAGTGGCTATTTCGAACGGGCTCAAAAGGCTGGAGTGAGTGGCTATTTATTGAAAGATAGCCCAATTGAAGAGCTAGCAACCTCCATCCGAAAGATTATAAACGGCCAACGCATTTTCGCTCCAGAACTGGTTGATTTAGCTTTCACTAACCAGAATCCGTTGACAGAACGTGAGAAACAGGTGATGCAACTTGTTGCAGAAGGGAAAACCACGAAAGACATATCAAAAGAACTCTTCATCACACCTGGAACCGTAAGGAACTATGTATCCGTCATCTTAGATAAACTCGAAGTAACAAACCGAATAGAGGCCATCTCAAAGTTCAAAGAAAAAGGATGGTATAACTAGATGGAAGAACAGCCAAGTGCTGTTCTTTTTTTTTGCTCCATATGAGGAGATGACTCCCCCTAGTTACCTATCTATACAACTCCTGCGCAATATGAATAAGATATTGTACAACAGGAGGTGATCTAATGGAACAATTTTTCATCGCTGACTTAAAGGGACAGAATGAAGTCCCACCAGTTGATTCTGATGCCTTTGGCGTCGCCAAGTTTGTTGCGAATAAATCGTGCACGAAGATTAAATTCGTTCTAAAGGTCAACAACATCGACAACTTCGTCCAGGCTCACATTCATAAGGGAGACCGAGATGAGAATGGTCCTGTACTTGTCTTTCTCTTCGGCGCTGACCTTGCGACCTTAAGTGAACAAAATGGGATCACGACAAGAAAAGGTGTAGTCACTGGAGTCATTACAGATGACGATATTGTAAAGAACGACGTGGGCGTGAAATGTGTGAGCGACCTACTCGAACTCATGCGGGAAGAACGCACGTACGTGAACGTACACACCGAACAAAATCTAGCCGGAGAAATCCGAGGACAAATTGTGTCAACGAAACGCAGACGACCACACCGCTAGAACGAAAGCAGGAAAGGACAGTGCTCCGAACGGGCGGTGTCCCTTTTTATGATTCAAATATAAAGAAAGACCGCCTATCCTAGATAGACGGTCACTTCGATTTATTTACGTGCTTCGTGTACTTTCAATTGTTTCCCTTTAATGGTCTTCGATTTCATGGCGTTCAGCACAGTAGGCCCTTTTCCATTTAGAATCTCGACATAAGAAATGTTCTCTTCAATTGTAATAATCCCAATATCATCGGCTGTAACGCCTTTAATGTTGGAGATTGTCCCAACGAAATCGACCGCTCGGATTTTCTTCTTCTTCCCTCCATTGAAATAAAGCTTCATGATATTAGAATCAATCTTCTTCCCTTTCTCCTCTTTCACTTTAGGAGTAGATTGAAGAGTTTTGTTAAATCGTGGAAGATTGCTCGACACTGCCCCTTTGGACGGTGCCACTGCATCAGGAAGTGTGAATCCGATATACGCTTCAATTTCTTTCAAGAATTTATCCTCATAAGGGGTTACGAACGTAATCGCTTGCCCTGTCTGCCCCGCTCGTCCTGTACGACCCGTGCGATGAACATAGGCTTCTTTCTCCATTGGAAGGTCATAATTAATAACGTGAGTCACACGTTCCACATCAATCCCTCTTGCCGCTACATCTGTTGCTACCAAGTAACGGAATTCTCCACGCTTAAACGATTTCATCACACGAAAACGCTCTTCTTGAGTTAATCCACCATGAAGTTTCTCCACTGGATAACGTGCATTTAACAAATCCTGGTGCACCGTGTCGACACGTTCTTTCGTTCTACAGAAGATCATACAGCTGTCTGGATTCTCGACTACGGTAATGTCTTTCAGTAGTGAGAATTTCGCTTTTTCTTCTACTTCAATAACGGAATGATAGATTGTGTTAGTCGTAACGTCATCAGGTGTAATTTCAATTCGAACTGGGCCATTTGTTAATCGTTCACTCAACCGTTCTACTTCTTCTGTCATCGTAGCGGAGAATAAGAAATTAACACGTTTTTCAGGGAGCTCAGCTAGAATAGCTTCCACTTGTGAGATAAATCCCATATTGAGCATCTCGTCTGCTTCATCTAGAACAAGATAATCGAGTTTCTCAAGAGGGAATGTTCCTTTTTCGATGTGGTCTAGTACGCGTCCAGGTGTCCCAACAACAAAGTGCGATTTTTGTTTTAATTCTTCTTTCTGTCGGTGGAAGGGCTGCTTTCCATAAAGCGCTGTAGCTTTAATCCGCTTAAATCGACCAATATTCGTAATGTCTTCCTTAACCTGTGCAGCAAGTTCTCGAGTAGGAGTTAGAATTAATACTTGAGGCTTGTTCTCTTCCCATTCTACGAGCTCACACAGTGGGATTCCAAATGCTGCAGTCTTTCCACTTCCAGTTTGAGATTTAACGACAAGGTCTTTGCCGTGCAAAGCCTTAGGTATAACTTTCTGTTGAACCTCTGTAGGTTGTTTATAGTTAAGACCGTCTAGAGCGTTTTGAATCGGACGGCTCAATCCGAATGTAGTAAATGATTCCATGTTGTTTCGTTCCTTCTATTTCTGTCATGTACCCCTATTATAGTGCACAAATGGAGCTGTGACTATATGACCTTCTTCTGACAATGTCAGCTGTTACGGTCTATCGGACCCTTCTTCTTTATAAACTAAGAAGAGAGAGGAGGTCTTCAACGATGTTCAAATCAACTGGGACTAGGCAACATAAGTCTCTTACCTATCCTGAACAACCATTAAAGACCATCAAGAACGGTCTACCAAAAACGATGCAACCTAAACGAGTAATTATTATTGGAGCAGGGATGGCTGGGCTTGTAGCCGCTTCCTTATTAAAGGAAGCAGGACACGAAGTAAAGATTATAGAAGGTAACGACCGAGTAGGTGGTCGTATCTTCACAGAACGGAAAGCCTTTTCCGATGGGAATTATTTAGACTTTGGTGCGATGAGAATCCCTGAGAACCACGACCTAACGTTTGCTTATATCCGAAAGTTCAATCTCCCGTTCAACCGTTTTTTTAACGCGACAGACAAAGACGTCATTTATACAAATGGCATTAAAACGACGAGAGAAGAGTATGAACGTAACCCTGACATACTCAACTACCCCATAGAGGAAAATGAAAAAGGAAAAACCGCTGTTCAACTCTTTAAAGAAGCCGTTCAACCTTTCCTTACCTTATACGAGAACAGCTCTGAGAAAGAAAAACAGATACTCATTCAGAGATTCGATCGTTACTCCATTGATGGATATCTCCGATTTAACCCAATTGGACCGTCTCTTTCCCCAAATGCCATTCGTCTCGTGAAAGTCATGCTTGGCTTTGAAGGATTTGCAGAGTTGTCCTTCTCGAACATGCTATTTGATATTGTGAGTACCGTTTTCGATGAGGAGTTGACGTTCTATGAGATTACGGGTGGGAACGACCAGCTACCAAAGGCCTTTCTGCCACAACTGAAGGACGATCTACTACTTAATGAGAAAGTAGCTCGAATTGGACCTCGCACGAACGAAGTAATCGTTCAAACGAGGAATACGAGGACAAATGAATATTCGACTTTGCGGGGTGACTATTTAATTTCAGCCGTCCCCTTTTCTGTATTTCAATTTATTGAAGTAAATCCCTACACCGCTTTCTCCTTTGATAAATGGACCGTCATAAGAGAACTTCATTACGTAGGAGCCGTGAAAGTAGGCATAGAATTCAAGGAGCAATTCTGGGAGAAAGAGGGGTTGAAAGGAGCAAATTTGATTACCGATTTCCCCAATCGGTTCTTCTATACGCCAAGCCCAACTGCCCCTGACCAGCCGTCTGGCATTGTACTTGCCAGTTACAGTTGGGGAGATAATGCGAAACTATGGGATGCGCTCTCAAAGACAGAGCGAATACGTCAAGCCCTGCAAGACTTAGCAAAGGTGCATGGGAACGAGGTCTACAAATCGTATGTAAACGGAGATTCATTTAGCTGGAGCCAGAATGAATTCTCTGCAGGTGCTTTCACGCTCTTTAAACCCAATAACGCTGCTAGATTTCCGAAGCTTATAAATCAACCTGAAGGTCGCGTACATTTCGCTGGAGAACATGCCTCAGATTTCCACGGTTGGATTGAAGGTGCTATTCAATCTGGTGTCCGAGTAGCGGAGGAAGTGAACAATCGAGTCTAGCAGGTCAAAAAGAACTTCTCGTATTCTCCCCCTTCTGCTATGATTAAGAAATTAGACGCGGAACATTTATAAGAATATGAGAATGCGAGGCTAGCAACATGTTAAGAAATAAGAATTTGTGGGTGTTATTGATTGGAGAGTTAGTCGCTGGCTTAGGGTTATGGCTTGGCATTATTGGAAACCTTGAATTTATGCAGGAACGTGTTCCTTCTGACTTCATGAAATCGTTAATTTTAGCCGCTGGGCTATTAGCAGGTGTTGCAATCAGCCCATTTGCTGGGAGAATGGTTGATCAACATCCTAAGAAAACGATCATGCTCTACTCAGGCGCCGTACGTTGTTTAAGTGTGCTCGTTATGCTTGTCGCGATTCACTATAACTCGGTCTGGTGGATGATTATTTTTCTTGTCTTTGTCCAACTATCTGCTGCCTTTTACTTCCCTGCTATACAGGCTGCCATCCCTCTCGTAGCTAAAGAGAAGGATTTGCTACAAATCAATGGAATCTTTATGAATGTATCTACCATCTCAAGAATTTTGGGAACTGCACTAGCTGGAATCCTACTCGTCCTCATCTCTTTATCTTTACTTTATACTCTTTCACTCATCGCCTACCTACTCTTATTTATCATGACGTGCTTCCTTTCTATAGAGGAACCATTGAGAGAAAAGCCTACACACTGTAATCCAAAAAGGGACACAGGGTTTAAAGAAGTGTTCCCTCTACTTAAAACCCTACCCATCGTAACGATGACGTTAATACTCTCGCTTATCCCTCTCTTCTTTATCGGAGGGTTTAACTTGATTGTCATTAACATTAGCGAAATTCAAGACAGTTCTGCAATCAAAGGCCTGATTTATACAGCTGAAGGAATTGCCTTTATGGTTGGAGCGTTCTTTGTGAAACAAATCAGTAGAAAGCAATCTCCTTACACCATTCTATTTGCTTTCTCGACGACGATTGGCTTAGCTCAATTATTACTCTATTTCGCTGAAGTGCCTCTCTTATCACTAATAGCTTTTATACTATTTGGTTTCTCTGTTGGATGCTTCTTCCCAACTGCATCTACAATCTTTCAGACAAGAGTCCCGAAAGACTTTCATGGCCGTCTATTCTCCTTTAGAAATATGATGGACCGATTAATCTTTCAAGTCGTCCTTATTATGACTGGATTTCTCTTGGATACGGTTGGGCTTCCCTACATGACAGTAATATTTGGAGCTCTTTCCCTTACAATGACTGGTCTCTTTTACATCAAATTTAAGGATATAAAGAACGCTGACGTTTCTACAAATGAAGACATTCAAACGGTGTAGCTACTATGCTATTCTCCAAGGAATGTGGATGTTTCGTATGACCTCTCCCTTAATGGTAAAGATAGGATAAATAGGGAGGTGAATGAAATGACACAAGCCATCTTATGTGAGGTAGTGAATTGTGTTCATAATGAAGGTGGACAACGATGTAGAGCGAAAGAAATCTTCGTTGTTTCACATCGTGGAAAGAAAGCGTCAACACAAGAAGAGACAGATTGTAAAACATTCGAGCCCCAACTATAAGAATACAAAAAGAGCAGCTGTAATAGCTGCTCTTTTTCTTATACCTGACTTTCTTTTACAACATTCTGTTCTGCTCCTACATATTGGAGCGTTGCAGCCGCTAACGTTTTAGCAGCGATTAATAGAGAACGTTCATCGATTGTGAATTTCGGATGATGATGAGGGTAAACTTCTTCTGCGTCAGGGTGTAGCGCACCTGTGAAGAAGAACGTACCAGGGACATGCTGGAGGTAGTAGGAGTAATCCTCCCCTCCCATCTGCATATCATATTCAACCGTCTCTGTGACCTCTGGAATCGTTGGGCCTAGTTTCGCGATTAGCTCAGTTTCTTCCTTATGATTAACAGTAGCTGGATAACCTCTTACGTAATCAAAGTAGTATTCAGCACCCGCCGCTAGACAGGTTCCTTCAATTACTCGGTTCATCTCTCGTTCAATCAAATCTTGTACATCCTTTTTGAACGTACGGACTGTTCCTTTTAACTTAACGGTATCGGCAATAACATTGAATGCGTTCCCTGCTTCAAAGGAACCGATGGATAATACTGCTTCATCTAATGGGTCTACTCGACGGGATACGATTTGCTGTAGATTCACGACAAGTTGTGAGGCTATCACAATGGAATCCTTTGTGAGATGAGGTTGAGCGCCATGCCCTCCCTTGCCTTGAACTTTAATTTCGAATCGATCCGCAGCTGCAGTAAGTGGGCCTTCTCGGTACATAAGCTTACCTGTTGGCTCAGTCGCCCATAAATGTGTCCCGAAAATGACGTCAACACCCTCCAAACATCCGTCTTCAATCATCGCAATAGCACCACCAGGCTGGTATTCTTCCGCATGTTGGTGGATGAACACCACAGTCCCTTCCAGCTCGTCTTGTATAGCATTAAGCGCTTTGGCTACCCCAAGGAGTGTCGCTGTATGGCCATCATGACCACATGCGTGCATGACTCCGTCCACTTTAGACTTAAATGGAACATCGACTTCTTCTTGTATGGGCAATGCATCGAAGTCAGCTCGTAGTGCTACCGTCTTACCAGGCTTCGCCCCCACTAACTTTGCGACAACTCCACGTCCTCCGACACCTTCTCGGACTTCGTGACCTAGGTTACGGTGATACTCCGCAATATAGCTTGGTGTTTCTACTTCTTCAAAGGAAAGCTCCGGATATTGGTGAAAATGTCTTCTTAACTCCACCATTTCATCGTACAAACCGTCTAATTTCTCGAATACGTCTGTCATAACTAAACCCCTTTATTATTAAATTTATAAGCGTATATAAGCACCCGGTCCGAGTGGAAGACCGAGGAAATACCAGATAGCAAATAATACAATCCAGAACAAGGCATAGGCGATGGAATATGGAAGCAACGCAGAAATCAGCGTCCCTACTCCAATGTTTTTGTCGTATTTCTTCGCAAAGGTCAACACAATGGCGAAGTACGCAAGCATCGGTGTAATCATATTCGTAATGGAATCGCCAACACGATAAGCCATCTGAGTAAAGGCTGGACTGTAATCAAGCAACATAAGCATCGGAACAAACACTGGTCCAAGGATCGCCCACTTGGCAGAAGAACTTGCCACAACTAAATTGATGAAAGCGGAGAGTAGGATAAATCCGATCAATAATGGAAGCCCGGTAAGGCCAATATCTTGAAGCCATCCCGCCCCTTTGATGGACAGAATCGTACCTAGATTACTCCATCCAAAGTACGTAATCATCTGTGCTGCTACAAAGGTCAACACAATGTAATACCCCATACCAGACATGGATTTAGTTAAGTGGGAAGATACATCTTTATCTGTTTTAATGGTTTTAGCCCCAATGCCGTATGCAATGGCAGGCAAGAAGAAGAATAAGAACATAATTCCAACAAGTGCATCCATAAATGGAGAATTCAATAATTCGCCCGTTTCTTGATTTCGAAGCATACCATTCTCAGGAATAACCGTTACCGCTAACAAGATTACGAAGATAAGAGACGTAACACCAGCGAAGCGTAGTCCTCGCTTCTCTTCTGGTTTCAATGAAGAATCTTCAGCTTTTACTTCTTGTAGCGCCTGATACGTTCCTAATCTTGGTTCAACAATGCGCTTCGTGACGAACATTGTGACAGGTACGAGCACAACGGTAGAGGCAATCATAAAGTAGTAGTTCATGGCTGGGTTCGCCTTGTATGTATCATCAATTAGATGAGCACTTGATTCAGTAAATCCAGCTAATAGAACATCAAGAGAGGATAGCAATAAGTTCGCACTAAACCCACCCGCTACGGCGGCATACGCCAAGACGAGTCCGACAATAGGATTTCGTCCTAGATTATAGAAGATCATCGCAGCAATCGGTGGAAGAACAATGGTTGCTGCATCGGCTGCCACATTACCAACAACCGCAATCACAATAATAGTAGGTAGAATTAATTTCTCTGGAGTCGCGAGCACAATCCGTCGCATGACTGCAGACACAAGTCCCGTTGATTCAGCAAGACCAACGCCAAGCATGACAACTAACACGAGACCTAGTGGTGGGAAGGAGACAAAGTTGTTGACCATTTCCGTCAGCATGCGGCGCACACCATCAGGGCTCAACAGATTCACAGCCTTTACTTCTTCATTCGTAGCTGGGTTCATGGCTGATAGCCCGAACTGACCACCAATGAAGGATGCAACTAGAATAATACCTGTAATAATTGCGAATAACGTTAATACATCTGGAAGCTTGTTCCCTGAGTTTTCAATCCCGTTTAAGATACGTTGTGTAAACTTAGGCTTCTTCCTTTTCGTAGGTTCAACTTGTGTGTTCAACTGGCTCATGAATCTACCTCCTCTGTTTAATTTTTCTGAATTTTATTAATAATGTGTTTACTATAACAAAAAACCTTTAGTAGAGGAAGGATTGTTTGAAAGAATTTATTATTTAACTTTATCGTCGTAGATATTGACCAGCGCGGCGCAACTAAATGAATAGTACGCTCTACGTTCTTCATACTAAGAAATAAACCAAGGAGGGATTACGATGGCAAAGCGAACAAAGAAAAACGATCCGCAACAAAAAAACAAACAAGGATTTGACTCAAGCAAAGCAGATACAGAGTTCTCCAAAGAATTTGGTAGTGCGGCTGCAAATGAAGAACACAAGAAGAGAGCCAAGCAAGAACGTCAAGCACGAAATCCTCAATAGTTAGAAAAAGGTCCACCTCCTTATTTAGGAGGTGGACCTTTAGTTATTGGGATGATTTAGGAAACATAAGCAGGGGAAACTTTAATCGCCCTTTATAGATTCTAACATCACATCAGGTATTGTTTATTTATTGCTTTCCCCAATATGCGTCGTTCTTCTCTAATCGATTCCATGCTTCTTCTGGCGATAGAGGTGTGGCTAATGCTTGGTGAACTTGGTGGTTATGTTCTTTAAATAACTTTTCAACTTGTTCATCTTCCATAGGTGTGCGTTTATCTTTTAGAAGAACTATCCTCTTCATAATAGCTGGTGCAAGTGACGGATTCTTCTTTGGTTTAAATGGTTGTTTCTCTTTAACGAATCTACCATCCACTTTCCCGGCATTAGTAGGATCATTTAAATCGATATATAAGACTTCTAGATAGATACGAAGAGACTCTTCATACTTCTTTAGAGAGTACAGGTGTTGAGCCATGGATAACGTAGTATTTCGATAGAGGCCCCACTGATCATTAGTTGCATGCTCTATCCTGGTATCCATTAAGATGTGCCACTCAACATCACTTTCGCTCGGTTCTTGTCCCCACGAATCACGTAAATCTTCTCTTTTCTTCTCATACTTGCGCTTTCTTTGCATCAGTTCTTCATATGTTCCATTAAGCTTCGCCCATTGGATGTCAATTTTATCAGCGTGCTCAGATGTAACAGCAACTCGAACTTTTTCTTGGCCTTCTTTATAGGGAAGAGTTCGAACATACACTTCTTGTTCGCAGGAAGGGCATTTCTTCTTTCGACTTAACGCCTTATCAAATTTATGGTCGCAGTATGGACATGTTGCATCCTCTAGTGGCTTTACTCCTTCTTCTGCAAGTTCTCCTTGCTTCTTAAGTTGCTCTGATGGGTTGGGAGTGAGCATACTTTCTTCCTTAATGAACAGTCTTTTCAGTGATTGTAGTAGACCCATGATTGATTGCTTCCTTCTTTCATTTAATGATAGTAGACCTTGTACATTGTAGTACAGAATTCATGAGGAAGACTACAATGGAACGGCAGATTTGGCCTTCTTCCTCTGCGTTACTTCGACACCCTGCCGAGGAGAGAATTTTCAACAGGAGTTCTTGAAGAGGAATGGGGGCGGTTCTCTTCTTAATAGATGAATACTTACAAATTTCGTAAAGTTTTAATAGAGTCTTTTACTTAAACATGGTAGAATATAGAGAATATAAGTAAATATTTTCTAATTCACTCTCTTTACTGAAAGGGAGTATTATGGCTGTTAAATGTAAGCGATTTCTAATATGAGGATTCGCTAGCATTTTGACAAAGGGGATGAGGAGAATGGCCATAGTTGTAAATGAACCTTCGATTTTTGATCATAAAGGAAATGTAATTAAGACCGATGACCGAACGATATCTATCGTAACGAAAATGGAAGAGCCCTGTGTAGCAGTGCTCGGAAATGTGTTAAGCAAAGAGGAATGTGAAGAGCTCATTCGCGTGTCTAAAGACCGCATGAACCGTTCTAAAATTGGTGCCCAAAAGGATGTCAGCGACATGCGAACTAGTAGTGGCACCTTTCTACCTGAAACAGGTAATGAGGTAATTGACTGCGTGGAACATCGCATCTCTCAAATTATGAATGTCCCCGTTCAACATGGCGAAGGACTTCATATATTAAACTATCAAATCGGACAAGAATATAAAGCACACTATGACTACTTTACGTCGAAGCGAAAGTCGGTCGACAATCCAAGAATCAGCACGCTCGTTATGTACTTAAACGATGTGGAAGAAGGCGGAGAAACCTACTTCCCTCACTTAAAGCTATCCGTTGCTCCGAAACAAGGAATGGCTGTGTACTTTGAATATTTCTATCAAGACCAGGCCATTAACGAGCTCACCCTCCACGGCGGCTCGCCCGTTACAAAAGGCGAAAAATGGGCCGCCACCCAATGGGTAAGAAGAAAACAATACCGCTAGCGGGACGGGGGGACAGGTAAACTGTCCCAGACGTACGTGAGTAGTATCGCGAAAGAGGTCGAATCCTTTGTAGGATTCGACCTCTTATTTGTGCGAGCGGTGTGACATGGGACAAGAAACCTGTCCCTCTGTCCCAGCTACCCAACCAATTCTAAGAATCCGGCCAACTCTTCAGTTGTCTGAAACTTGAATGAATACCCATAATGGATATTGTCATCTCCTTTGTTTATCCTTTTAGGAAATTCACGAAATGACGTGTTGTGCAAGTGCCCAGTTGATTGTGAGAGTAAATAGGCATTCCCTTCGACTAGGGTTGGATTTAAGACGATTGTTATCTCTTTGTTCGGCAACAAGTAGATAGAATCACCGGTATCGTTATGTTGGAATAAAATTGATTTAGATGTTACTTTCATATCCATATAATTCTTCTCTTTAAATATAGAATGGCATTCTTCCATGATGAATCCTCCTGGCGTTTAGCTTGTAAGTTTATAGATGGGGGGACAAGGAACCTGTCCCTCTGTCCCCCCATCCTGCTCTGTTTATTTTGTCATGAAATAATGCTGGTCGGTAAGCTTCTGTATCATGTGTAGTTTGTTTTCATTCAACTGAGGACAGACGTGATAGTAGTCTTTCCCATTTTCGTGCTTTATCCCGATAGTAGGGACATTGGACTGGTCAATCTTCTCAAGCCATTGGTCTCGTATGGCGTTCAGTGGAGATGAACTGGTCCATTTATCGACGCCCCATCCTAAAATCATGAACGGGTGCTCACGTAATGCTTCTAGTTGGGCGAAATGGTCTTCTGGAATATATTCTCCACTCGCGATCAATGCTTCTACCTGATTGACCCCATCCTTTGCTTTCGGATGCTGCAATGTGAACAAGTTATAGATATGGAATCTTCCTTCTAAGAAGAGCGAATCATGCAGACGTTCTACGATTCTCACAAGTTGCCTCATAGTGAGATCTGGACGAACCACTCCAGCTGCTTCCCCGTCACGAGTGAGCTTTAGATGTATCCCTTCTTCTAGAATCGCCGAACCGGGATTCAACAACAGACAACCTCCTAATGACTGGGTGGATGTCCCCCACTGGATAAAAGCGGACGTACGGAATACATGATTCCCCTTCTTCTTATACGTGCCATACACTTGAAACATGCTACCCCTCCTGAACATGCATTTCTTACATATTCTAGGGTGGGAAGTGTAATTCCTGTCGTTGGAGTAGAATGGGGAAGATCACCAGTCCCAATGTCCCGTTTACTGCTGGGACGAGGAACCTGTCCCCCTGTCCCGTTGGAGGAGGTCGTTTTCTAGGCAGAAGGTAAGGCTAAGGCTCTTATAGCCGGCTTCCTTGAAGGTGATGCCAATTTGTTCTCCACCGTATTCTTTAATAACACCGCGACCGAATTTCGGGTGATAGAGGTGTCGTCCGACTTCAATGTCGTCTGGCTGCAGTAGATCTTCCTGGTCAACCTTTTTTCCTGATGTTGACTTTCGTTTCTTTACCGTTGTGGATGAAGCAGGCTGCACAATCTTCTTCACGTTTGTTACGAACATGGATTCTGCCACACGCTCGTTTCCTTTGTAATGATACGTAACCATCTCTAGGTGATGACGAGCTCGGGTCATGCCAACATAGAACAGTCGTACTGCTTCTTCTAACGGGCCGTACTCTTTATTTCGGTAACGGTCTAAGTCATCCTTAGACGGGACTACGCCATTGATGAGGTCAATCATGTAGACTTTGTCGTACTCAAGACCCTTGGCACTGTGGAACGTCGTAAGGGTGACGTGTGAATCGTGTTTATTAAATTTAGAAGTTTGAACGAGTCGTTCCAGCTCCTTCAGACGATTTGCAAATCCTTTCAATGTGCCAAGACCCGCAGCAATTTCCTCAAGTGTATCTAGAATTCCAAAGAGATGCTCTCCGTTAAAGCCGAACTTCTCACACATGCTTTGAATGGCGCGGTCATACCCGAGATGTTCCCTTATGGTTCGGATGGCACGGTCTGGGACCATGCTGTTCAAGTCTATGAACACTTTCTTCGCTTTCCGTAAGTTCTTAGCCTGGTAGGATGGTACTTCTGTATCCCCGAGCGTATCGAAGACTGATTCTTCAACTTGTTGACGCTTCAAAAAGGCAACCTGTTGCTTCGTAATATACGCGTTGAACTTCGTATGAATGCGTTCTAAGATATCGACACGACAAATGTTATAGGAGAACCTCATAAAGTTCAGAATATCCTCAACAATCCAGTGCTTGAAAAACTTCGGATCAATATCACGCATGTAAAACTGAATACCCGCCTTGTTCAGCTTGTCAGCTAGTGGGACCGCCGAAGCATTGTTTCGATACAAAATCGCCACTTCTTCTTCTGTTCCAGCTTCTTTGATTTGCTCCGTCACATACTTTAACTGGTCCTCATAATTCCGCACCGATTTAATTTCAATTGGCTTCTCTGAAGGATTTTCCGTAAACATTTCTTTCGGGTAGCGATTTTGATTGCGCTTAATGAATTGGTTTGACGCAGCTACAATTTCCTGAGAAGAGCGGTAGTTTTGTGACATCGTCATGACCGTTGCTCCAGGATACGCCTTCTCAAATTGAAGCAGTTTCGTCACATCTGAACCCCGCCATCTAAAGATGGATTGGTCATCGTCCGCCACGACACATAAATTTTGTTGTGGCTTTGCCAACATCTCAACAATCTCGTGCTGCACCACGGAATTGTCCTGACTTTCATCCGTGAGGATGTATTGGAATTGTCGCTGGTACTTCGACAAGATTTCTTCATCTTCTAGCAGAATTTGATGGCAATAGGTAAGCATATCATCGAAGTCAAGAAGAAGACGGTGGTCGTGCTCCTTCTTGAAACGCTCATACGCTTGAAATATCGATACCCCTTGCTTTACATTCAGTTTCACCGCTGCTAATTCTTTGCCTTCAAGCATGCGATTCTTTACAAATGAAATGTACGTCATAAGCTCGTCCATCTCATCGTCAGAGATTTGTTTTCCGTTTTCTTCTTCATATAACTTTTTCAGAATGAAGTGCTTGTGAAGAGGAACTTGTGGTCCATTAAATCCCTTCTTCATCTCTTCCTCATCCACGTTGCCCTCTATAATCAGGTAGTCCTGTTCATTCTTTCGGAGCCATTCTCTCACAATCTTGTAGGCAAAGCTGTGAATCGTAGAAAAGTGTACCTTCCAATCCGTCATTTCAGGGAAGAACTGATCGAAGCGCTCTGACATGTCACGAGCGGATGCTTTACTAAATGTGACTGCCATAATGCGGCTCGGGTGAATGTTCTTCTCCATGAGCAAGTAGCCAATCTTCATATTTAATGTAGTCGTCTTTCCGGAACCAGGTGACGCTAAAAGGAGTAAGGGTCCATCCGTATGAGTGACCGCCCTCTTTTGTACTTCATTTAAGTACACACCCGTCGTCTGCTCCATTTGAGCGAAGAAGTCCATGGGATGAACCTCCTTTCTTTACTATTGAATGCAAAAGAAAATAGATGAAAAGAAAGGTCGTCCCCCCTCTTATCATCTATAACCGTGTCGAACGTAATCTTAGTTTATTATATCGACTTTGGTTCTATAGCGCTACCTCCTTTTCTAGCGAAAAGAAGGACAGAACCCGCGTCGGGCCTGTCCTTCTACTAAACTATTTTCTCTTAATTTCAACTCGGCCAACAGAACGGTCTTTAGATTCGCCTGTCACTTCAATCTTCAAGCCGTAAGTTGGAATGTTACGACCTGCATCAGGAAGCGCTTCTGTTCGATAACTCTTCTTGTCATTAAAGGAACGAACAAATTGTTTCCGCTTATCTTCAAGCGTAAGACCAAGTAATTCTGTGTAATCCACGAACAATTTCTCATCATGACGAAGGCTAAAGGCTGCGTCATGGATTTGGTAACGCGTAGAAGCTACTGAACCATCACTCCAGAACAGTTCTTTCTGGTCCGCATCGACAACCCCGAGGAATCCTTCACCTGGATGTGCTCCAGTCCAGTTCTCTGTGTACTTGTTATCCGCATACCAAATGACAAGTCCCGGATCATAGGACATTAAGCTCTCGCCTCGACGGATATGGCCAAGCCCTTCATCTACACCTTCATGATTTCTCCACTCAAGTAGATAGTAATGTTGAGTATATTTGGTGCCTGTTTGTTGTGTGAAACCTTCGAGGTTCACCTTTGACTCGCCTTCCGCACCATCCGTCAACACTTCAGAGCCGTCTACTGAAACGACAATGTTGTCTACGTATAAGCCAGGGTTTGAGACCGCAGCATCTGTAGAATAATTGATTTTCACTTGAATGCTTTTTCCTCTGTATTGACTCAAGTCGAAGTTTGCATCCACCCAACCGTTTGAGTTACCTGTGATGCCATCACCAGGGTTTGAACCATTCGGATTGGATGTGGTCGTAATATTTCCTGGAACGGTCGTCCAACTCTGACCATCCTCACTTACTTGAACAGAAGCATAATCCCAATCGGTTTCTATGTCGTACCAAGCCTTAAACGAAAGCTCGCTACTCTTAGCGTTAGATAAATCTACGTTGAAACTGAGGGAGTTGTTCAAGTTATCGCCACTACCGCTAAAGAATTCATATTCGCCTTCAAATGGTTCATTGATTTTCGTTGCTTTGTCTGGGAGGTTAATGCGAAGTGCATCTGGATTTGTTCCTTTCGTGTTTGCTTGATCTAAATACATTTCGAACCCTTTGTTATCAATATCCTCAAGGTCTACTTCATCGTACTTCAACCAGTTGCCACCATGGGATGCTTGCAAAAACTCTTTCGACCAGGCGCTAAATCCAGTTGGCTCTGTGCCAGGGATGTCTCCAGCCCAGCTACCACTCGACATAAGCGACCAGTATGCGACTGGCTCACCAGCACCTGTATACTGTGTATCATACTCATCTGGCAATCCAAGGTCGTGTGCATATTCGTGAGCGAATACACCTGCTGCTCCATCAGCTGGTTCAATTGTGTAGTCGTACGCGTACATTGTACCATTTCCCCAGTAATCAACCTCTGGAGTTGGTGAACCAGCAATCGAGTAACTACCACCTAGATTCCAACGGTGAGACCAAATTGCATCTTCACCTAGTTGGCCACCTCCTGCTTCTTCTCCAACAGCAGAGTGAACAACCATTAAATGGTCTACCAAGCCATCTGCCTCTCGTTTGTTCCCATCCCCATCAAGGTCGTAGCGGTCCTCTTGGTCAAAGTCTGCTAGATTTACATTTGGGTCAGCTGCTGCTGCATCAAGTGCCTCTTTTACAAGAGAACGAGCATCGCGGTCGTTGTCGCCACGGGCTGGGTCATTGCCTCCGTATGCTGCAGCATTTCTTGAAGCTGTGTACCAACCGGCAATCGTTCCATCAATCGTATACGCTCCATTGGTTTGTTCTTCATAGTACTGTTTCATAGAAACAAGTTGCTCACCATTAGGCCCTTCATAGCCATTGTCCCCGAAAATCATGTCTTCATAGTGTTCTTTCACATAATCTTCGTAATACATATCAGACTCACCAGGCTGAATGCTATTATGAGGGAAGTCTGGGAACTCTATTAGAAGGACAAGCACGTTGTCTTCACGAACTTCACCATCATAAGCCTCTTCTTGAACAGGGACTAAGTTTTTCTTACTTTTGTTATTCCCTTTCTTATGTGTGTGGTTCCCGATGCCATTGCTAAGCTTTTCTTTCACTTCAGACTCAATTTCAACGGCATCGTCTTCCAATTCACCCTCTTCCCCAAATGATTCAAGGCCTTTTTCTTTCTGTTTAAGGAATTCTCGAACCACTTTCTCTGCTTCTGTTGCTGAAGCATCCTTGGCAATCTTACCGCTCTTCTTCAACATTTCGATAAGCTTCTCTTCGTTCGCAATTGCCAAATCAAATGGCCCACTGTGATGCATTTCTTTCTTCTCCACTTGTGGGATTGGCGTTTCGGTACTTGCCGTCACATTGGAAACCGGTCCCATAGCAGCACCTAGGCCAAGAGCCGCGATCATGGCCATGGATAACACTTTATTCTTTCTCATGCCCTCTCCTCTTTCTATGTAATATTTGTAAACTATCTTCATAGTATATTAATATCAGAAAAATTAGAATAATCTAATAGAACTAATGTTCCTTTAATTTCCTACAAATAGATAGTCTATACCAGTTATTTCGACCTTGTTTTCATGGGCTTTTTTACCTATTTATTAGAACGAAAACACTACTTTTATAAAGGGGGAGAATTTCATGAATCAAACAAGCGGGGACATCGAGCTTCGCCGTGCAGCTTGTCTTGTTGCGGGATGGTCGTTATTGCTTATGACAGTAATCTCCGGAGTATCGTACGGGTATATACACTCGTCACTAATAGTAGAAGACCCATTAACAACTCTAGCAAATTTACAAGCATCCTCTTGGCTATTCGAATTAGAAATTGTAGGCTGGGTCATGATTTTCGTGCTAGATTTAATTGTTACGATTGCCCTCTATGTTTACTTGAAACCCATTCACGTGGACCTTGCTCAAATTACCAGCGCGTTTCGCCTCCTCTATACCATAATCCTTGGAGTCGCAATTTCAAGCTTAGTCGAAGCTCATCACTTAGTTATTGAAGATGCCTCTTTGTCGACAAATTCGGCCATGGATACGATGGCTCTATTATCATCCTTTGAAACTACGTGGACATTAGGGCTGATTGTCTTTGGAATCCATTTACTGTTACTTGGTTTACTTGTATTAAGAGCCTATCAGATTCCAAAGCTTCTTTCTTATTTACTAATTGTGGGTGGTTGTGTCTATGTCGTTGTTCACGGACTTTATACTTTCTCTCAAAGCTTCGATTCGTTGACAACAATTGTGGAGCTTATGCTAATGATTCCTATGTTTGTTGGAGAAATAGGCTTTGCTCTTTGGTTGTTAGTAAGAGGGAGAGGAGTCCAATTCCACTCATAATTCATTTCGCTCATTTCGGGACACTGTACCTGTCCCCATAGCCGTCAAGCTAATAAATAGATAGAGCGTTTAGTTGTACACCATCGGTGTAAAATGCGACTTAAATCAAAAATATTCCAGCAAACACCCTTAAGAACATAGGAATACAAAGAAACTTTTTTACAAGGTGCTACTGTTTAATATTTAAAATCTTAAAAGGACTAGAGTGCTGGCACCTGCGGTCTTTTATTCCGTGTCGCCGCACGTTCTCATAAACTGTTTTGATGACCTGTACGATGGTATTAGTAGTGTCGGACGAGATTGCAGATGCAATTAAAGGCAGTGCTTTCTTCGCTTGTTGAATCGCTTTGTACTCACTTGCCTCATGAAGCTGCTTTAGATAAAGGAAATATCTACATTGAAAGGCCATCATAGTTGAGAGTAGTATACGAATCAACGATCCATATAGGTGACATTCAAAACGATCTTGTTTCATCTCCCGAACATGATCAATCTCAAATAAAGACTTCCAAGTTTTAAATAGTAATTCCACTTGCCAGCGCAACGAATAAATTGGATATAACTCTTGAGCGTTTAAATCTTCATGTGTTACATTGGTGGCAAGTATTTGGATATTACTTTTTTGTGAAGCAGATTGGGTGGC